>NZ_JBEYFC010000061.1:0-27956 GCF_040634175.1 Streptomyces sp. NPDC007162 | reverse complement strand
GTCGACGCGCGCCCGGAGCGACCAGCTCACCAGGGAGAACCACGAGCTGCGGGAGCGGCTCGCGGCGCTGGAGGCGCTGGAGTCCGGACCGAAGACGAGCACGGCGAGCACGACGATGGTCACCAGCTCGAGTGGTCCTATGTCATTGAACACCTGAAGCTCCTTGCGATGTCCTCGGTCCTCGGCCCTCCGGTCGCTGTTGCGGGTGTTCCGTGGTCCGGGCCGGGTCCACGGTACCCGGCGGACCTGTCCGACCGGTACCGTCCCGAGGTGTCCGACTCCGTGTGTACGACCGGTTTTCCGGGTTGTTTGCCTAGTGGGGACCCGGGTGGTGCCCCTCCTGTGAGGTTTCTGTCAGTTCCAGTCCGAGGAGCCGAGGAGCCGAGGACGAGCGTGAGCCGATTCCGGGCGACGCGTTCCGCGGCGGAGCGCAGGGGCCGTCACCAGGCGGTCAGTGGGCCGCGTGGGAGGAGGGGGAGGGAGCGGAGGTCGTGTCGGGGACGGGTGCGGCGAGCAGGGCGGCGCCGGTCGCCTCGGGGGTGGCGGTCCACGAGGTGAGGGAGAACGGCGAGGCGGCGGTCAGCGGTCGTATCAGCGGGGAGACCGCGGCCGCGCCGGCCATCACCGGTGCGGTCAGCTCCCGCAGCACCTGCTGTGCGGCGGCCGGGGAGGGCACCCCGGGCAGCAGCGGTGCGGACACCGAGGCGGGCGCGGCGGTGGCGTCGCCGAGCAGGGTCCCGGAGGACAGCAGTGGACTGGCCGAACGGCGGCGCTGCGAGTCGGTGGTACCGGCCGTGCCCGCACCCGCGGTGCCCGCCGGGGCCACATTGCCGCCGCCGGCGGAGCGCCCGTCGGCAGCCGGGGAGCCGGGCAGGCCCGCGGTGACACCGCCGAGAGCCACGGCGGCCAGCGAGACCGCGCCGGCGGCGACGAACGCGAACCGCATGCCGAACGACGCGGAGCGGTCGTGGTCGGGGCGCCCGACGGGGTGGATGCGGAAGCCCCGGTCGACGGCCGCCGCCGGGTCGTGCGGGCGGGCGGGGACGTAGCCGAACTCGAAACGGTCGTCCCGGCTCACGCCGAAGACCCCGCCGTCGGGCCGGCGCCCCGAGGGACCCCTGCCGCCGAACGGCGAGCCGCCGTCGCTGTCGCCTCCCCCGGGCAGCCCCTGCAGGCGTGCCAGGAAGCTCTCCGAGGGCGGCGGCGGGGCGGCCTCGGCGAAGACGTTCTTCAGCGCGCGCTGGGCGTCCGCCTCCGCCTTGCACCTGGCGCAGGTCGCCAGATGGGCCAGGACACGTTCCCGCGTCTCATGACCGAGCTCTCCGTCCACCAGGGCGGAGAGTCGGTCTCCCAGATGCTGTTCCGCGAGCTGCCGCCCGGCGGATTTGGGTCGTGATCCACTCACGCGGTCGCGCCCCCTCCTCCCAGTGCGGGAACACGGGGCACGAAGGAGCGGCGCTCGGCCTTGCGGGCCTGCGGCGACCGGTGCGCGAGGGCCTTGCGCAGCTGGGAGCGCCCACGGTGGATGCGGGAGCGGACCGTGCCGAGCTTGACGCCGAGGGTCGCGGCGATCTCCTCGTACGACAGGCCCTCGATGTCGCACAGGACGACGGCGGCCCGGAACTCGGGTGCGAGGGTGTCCAGGGCCTGCTGGACGTCGGCGTCGAAGTGCGCGTCGTTGAAGGCCTGCGACGGGGTGGGCTCGCGGCTGGGCAGGCGCTCGGCCGCGTCCTCGCCGAGGGCGTCGAAGCGGATGCGCTGCTTGCGCCGGACCATGTCGAGGAACAGGTTGGTCGTGATGCGGTGCAGCCAGCCCTCGAAGGTGCCGGGCGAGTAGGTGGACAGGGAGCGGAAGACGCGGACGAAGACCTCCTGGGTGAGGTCCTCGGCGTCGTGCTGGTTACCGGTGAGGCGGTAGGCCAGGCGGTAGACGCGGCCGCTGTGCGTGCTGACGATCTCCTCCCACGTGGGCGGAGTCCATGCCTGCCCGTCCGCGTCGGTCGAGAAGGTCGCGGTACGGTCCTCGCCCATGGCGAGCACGTCGGCGTGGCTGGGGTCAGCAGCGGTGTCGTTCACGGATTTCGGCCTGCCCGCCGACCCGAGGAAGCGCCTCAGCACTCCGCCCCGGTCCTCAGGCGCGGCCGCACCTCCCCTGTCGGCTCTGGTGGTGTCCAGTGGAGCCCCTACCATAGCCACCTCGCCCGTTAGCACCGGATAAGCGGTTTTACGAGAATTTGATCTGTGCTGGCCGGGCCTGTCCTGCCGCACCAGCGGGTGATCGGCCACCGTCTCGCCGTCGTGATCCATTCGTGTCCCCCCGCCCTGTCTTCCATCCCTCTAAACGCCTGGTCCCATCAGCAGGTTCCCGGTGCCAACGGATACAGTCACGCCCAGGCAACCACGGGGACAGGAGAGGGTCATTACCGGCAACCGGCAGACGAGCTGGGCGTTCGCCGACGCCTTTGTCGCCGAGGACGAAGCACTGCGCTGGGCACGGGACCGGGCCCGCGAGGCAGGGCTGCGCTCGGTGTCGCCCGGCACGGGCGCCGCGCTGCGCATGCTCGCCGCTTCCGTGGACGCCAAGGCGGTCGCCGAGATCGGCACGGGTTGCGGGGTGTCCGGGATGCATCTGCTGCACGGCATGCGGCCGGACGGCGTGCTGACCACCGTGGATCCCGAGCCGGAGCACCAGCAGTTCGCCCGGCAGGCGTTCCGCGCCTGCGGCTTCGCCAGCAACCGGGCCCGCTTCATCCCCGGCCGCGCCCTCGACGTACTCCCCCGCCTCGCGGACGCCGGCTACGACCTGGTCTTCTGCGACGGCGACCGGCAGGAGTACTCCGACTATCTCGCTGAATCGTTGCGCCTTCTGCGCCCCGGCGGGCTTGTGGTCTTCGAGGGCGTCTTCGCCAACGGCCGTACCGTCGACTCCGGTCCCCAGCCCACCGAGGTGCTGCGGCTGCGGGAGCTGCTGCGCACGGTCCGGGAGACCCAGGAACTGGTGCCGTCGCTGCTGCCGGTGGGCGACGGACTGCTGTGCGCGGTCAAGCGATAGCCCGGAGACCGGGAGTACGGCAACGCCCCGGCACCGCTTACGATGCCGGGGCGCCCGAAAGGGTATGGTCGCTGACGCTCAGCCGACGACGTTCTTGAGGGCGTCGGCGAGCGCCGCGGCCTCGTCAGGGGTCAGCTCGACGACGAGCCGACCGCCGCCTTCGAGCGGAACGCGCATGACGATGCCCCGCCCCTCCTTGGTCACCTCGAGCGGGCCATCACCCGTCCGCGGCTTCATGGCCGCCATGCTCGTTCCCCTTCCTGACAACAGCTCATCGTCTACCGACGGCCCTGGAGGGCACGCGTGATCCTGAAGGGGACACGCGACACCGGCATCGAACACATTGCTTCCAGGCCATTATCCCGCATCTCAGGACCCGATGACCAACATCAGTCGGCATCGCTTGGGCAACGCACGCGAGCAAAACCACTCAATTCGGCGATGTGGCTGCGATACTTCGCCGCCGGGTGTCCTTACGCCGACCGAGTCGGCTCCGGTTTTCTTTGACGCAGGTCACACGTCGGGTCCGGCCCCCGGACGGCGATCTCCGCCATGCTGTCCTTCGGACCTCGACGTACCGAGCGGTACGTCAGCCGCGAGGACGCAGACGACGGAGGGGACGCACCATGACTGACACCGTGCTCTACGAGGTGACCGACGGGCTCGCGACGATCACGCTGAACCGCCCCGAGGCGATGAACGCGCTGAACATCGCGACGAAGGTCGCCCTTCGGGAGGCCGCGCAGGAGGCGGCGGCCGACACCGCCGTCCGGGCGATCCTGCTGACCGCCGCCGGGGACCGGGCGTTCTGCGTGGGCCAGGACCTCAAGGAGCACATCACGCTGCTCGCCTCCGACCGGGAGACGGGGGCGGGCCAGACGATGACGACGGTGCGGGAGCACTACAACCCCATCGTGCGGGCGCTGGCCGGGGCGCCGAAGCCGGTCGTCGCCGCCGTGAACGGGGTCGCCGCCGGGGCCGGGCTCGGGTTCGCGCTCGCCGCGGACTACCGGGTGGTCGCCGACACGGCCGCTTTCAACACGTCCTTCGCGGGGGTGGCGCTGACCGCGGACTCCGGGGTGTCCTGGACGCTGCCGCGGGTGGTGGGGCCGGGGCGGGCCGCCGATCTGCTGCTCTTCCCTCGGAGCATCAGCGCGCAGGACGCGTACGACCTGGGCATCGCGAACAAGGTGGTGCCGTCGGCGGAGCTGCGGGCCGAGGGCGAGAAGGTCGCGCGGAAGCTGGCGGAGGGGCCGACGGTGGCGTACGCGGCACTGAAGGAGGCGGTGGCCTTCGGGCTCACGCACTCCTTGGACGAGACGCTGGACAAGGAGGACGAGCTGCAGGCTCGGGCCGGGGCCTCCGAGGATCACGGGATCGCCGTGCAGGCGTTTGTGAACAAGGAGAAGCCGAAGTACCTGGGGCGGTGACGGTCGGGGGGAACTGCGGGTGCGTTGTGGCTGGTCGCGCAGTTCCTCCCCCAGCGCCCCCCAGCGCCCCTAAAGGGCGCTCCGCGCGACGCAGGTTTCCAGGTGGTCGTCGACCAGGCCGCAGGCCTGCATCAGGGCGTAGGCCGTCGTGGGGCCGATGAAGCGGAGGCCGCGCTTCTTCAGGGCCTTCGACAGCGCTGTCGATTCCGAGGTGACCGCCTGGACGTCGGACAGGGTCTTCGGTGCCGGATACGTCCCCGGTGCCGGGGCGTGCGACCAGATCAGTTCGTCCAGCTCGCCCGGCGCCCACTCCGCCAGGACCCGCGCGTTGGCCATCGTCGCGTCGATCTTGAGTCTGTTGCGGATGATGCCGGGGTCGGCGAGGAGGCGCTCGCGGTCCTCGTCGGTGAAGGCGGCCACCTTGTCGATCTGGAAGCCAGCGAACGCGGCACGGAAGCCGGGGCGGCGGCGCAGGATCGTGATCCAGGACAGCCCCGACTGGAAGGCCTCCAGGCTGAGGCGTTCGTAGAGGGCGTCGTCGCCGTGGACCGGGCGGCCCCACTCCTCGTCGTGGTACGCCACGTAGTCCGCGGTGGACAGGGCCCACGGACAGCGCAGCCTGCCGTCCGGGCCGGCCAGGGCGGCTCCGTCGGTCATGGCCGGTCCTCCCGCTCCGGCTTGTCCAGGGAGGTGCCCGGGGTGCGCGGCGCGGACTGGGCGCCGGCCAGCGCGGTCTCCAGGTCGGCGATCCGGGCGTCGCGCTCCGCGAGTTCGGCGCCGAGGCGGCTGAGCGCGTCGTCGACGTCGGCCATGCGGTAGCCGCGCGGGGCGAGCGGGAAGCGGAGGCTCTCCACGTCCCCGCGGTGCACCGGACGGTCCGGGGGCAGCGGGTCCTGCAGGCGCTCGGGCGCCACCTCGGGCAACGGTCCGCTCTCGCCGCCGCCGACCACGGAGAGCGTGACCGCGGCGACCACGACCGCCAGCGCGACGACCAGGAACAGGAACATAACCATCGCGGTGGCCCCCAGGCTCGATGAAGCGGCTCGATGCAGCTCGGTGTCGAATGTGTCTGGGTCCGATCGTGCCATGCGAGGCTGACAGTTAGGGTCGCAGGCGGCCGTACCGAGGGACTTACTACGAGAGGTCACAGGGGATGCTCAGGCTGGGCAGGCGGGAATTCGGGCCGAACGAGCCGGTGATCATGGCCATCGTGAACCGGACTCCGGACTCCTTCTACGACCAGGGGGCGACCTTCCGTGACGAGCCGGCCCTCGCGCGCGTGGAGCAGGCGGTCGCCGAGGGGGCAGCGATCATCGACGTCGGCGGGGTGAAGGCCGGCCCGGGCGAGGAGGTCACCGCCGAGGAGGAGGCACGGCGGACCGTCGGGTTCGTCGCGGAGGTGCGCAGGCGCTTCCCGGACGTCGTGATCAGCGTGGACACCTGGCGGGCGTCGGTCGGGGAGGCCGTCTGCGAGGCCGGGGCGGATCTGCTGAACGACGCGTGGGGCGGGGTCGACCCGGGGCTGGCGGAGGTCGCGGCGCGGTACCGGGTGGGGCTGGTGTGCACGCACGCGGGCGGGGCCGAGCCGCGTACCCGGCCGCACCGGGTGACGTACGACGACGTGGTCGCCGACATCCTGCGGGTGACCCTGGGGCTGGCCGAGCGGGCCGTCGCCCTGGGGGTGCCCCGGGAGTCCGTGATGATCGACCCCGGGCACGACTTCGGCAAGAACACCCGGCACAGCCTGGAGGCGACGCGGCGGCTCGGGGAGCTGGTCGCGACGGGCTGGCCGGTGCTGGTCTCGCTGTCCAACAAGGACTTCGTGGGCGAGACGCTGGACCGGCCGGTCAAGGAGCGGGTGATCGGCACACTGGCCACGACGGCGGTGTCGGCGTGGCTGGGGGCGCAGGTGTACCGGGTGCACGAGGTGGCGGAGACGCGGCAGGTGCTCGACATGGTGGCGTCGATCGCCGGGCACCGCCCTCCGGCGGTGGCCCGCCGCGGGCTGACGTAGCCCAGGCCCGGACCGACGGCCCGGGCCCCCGGCCGCCTCGGCCGACCCCGAAGCCGGCGGGGCCGACCTGGCGGGACGAGCGAACCCGGCGGTACCCCGGACCGGCGGCTCTGCCCCCGGACCCCGAGTCCTCACGCGACTGGGCCGACCGGGCCGGGTGGGCGGAGGATGCGCCCGGCCGACCGCCCCGGCCGTGGCGAGCGCGGCGCGGGCGGGTTCGGGCGCTGCCTTTCGGTGTCTAGTGCCGCGGCACTAGCGGGCCGCTTCCTTCGAGACCAGGGCCACCGCCTCCGAGACGTCGTCCGTGACGTGGAACAGGAGCAGGTCCTTCTCGGCCGCCTTGCCCTGGGCGACCAGGGTGTTGGTGAGCCAGTCGACCAGACCACCCCAGTACGCGGTGCCGAACAGCACGATCGGGAAGCGGGTGACCTTCTGGGTCTGGACGAGGGTGAGTGCCTCGAAGAGTTCGTCGAGGGTGCCGAGACCGCCGGGCAGGACCACGAAACCCTGCGCGTACTTCACGAACATCATCTTCCGTACGAAGAAGTAGCGGAAGTTGAGGCCGATGTCGACGTAGGGGTTGAGCCCCTGTTCGAAGGGGAGCTCGATGCCGAGGCCGACGGAGACGCCGCCCGCTTCGAGGGCGCCCTTGTTGGCCGCCTCCATCGCACCCGGGCCGCCGCCCGTGATCACGGCCCAGCCCGCCTCGACCAGACCGCGGCCGAGCCGCACCCCCGCGTCGTACTCGGAGGAGTCCACCGGCGTCCGCGCGGAGCCGAACACGCTGATCGCGGGCGGGAGTTCGGCGAGCGTGCCGAAGCCCTCGATGAACTCCGACTGGATGCGCAGCACCCGCCAGGGGTCGGTGTGGACCCAGTCGGAGGGGCCTCCGGCGTCCAGCAGCCGCTGGTCCGTCGTGCTCGCGGTCACCTGGCCGCGCCGTCGGAGGACCGGTCCCAGGCGCTGCTCGTCCGGCGGCACCTTCTTCCCCTCGGGGTTCCCGGTAGGCATATATGCGCTCCCTCCGCTTGCAGGTGTATCTGCTTCAGCGTAGATCCACCCGGGTTACATGCGCGGGACGTCGGCGTGTCGGGCGCGCAGCGGCGTCATGCGGGTCAGCTCGTCAGCCAGGTGCGCAGCCGCTCCTCACCGGCCAGGATCTTCCCGATTTCCACCCGTTCGTCCCGCTTGTGCGCCAAGTGCGGGTTGCCGGGGCCGTAGTTGACCGCCGGAACGCCGAGGGCCGAGAAACGGGAGACGTCGGTCCAGCCGTACTTGGGCATCGGGGTGCCGCCGACGGCCTCGATGAAGGCCGCCGCGGCCGGGTGGGAGAGGCCGGGCAGCGCGCCGGGGCTGTGGTCGTCGACCACGAACTCCGCGACCCCGCAGTCCGCGAACACCTCACGGACGTGCTCGATCGCCTGCGCCTCGGACCGGTCCGGCGCGTACCGGAAGTTGACGGTCACCACGCACTCGTCGGGGATGACGTTGCCCGCGACCCCGCCCGAGATGCCGACCGCGTTGAGGCCCTCGCGGTACTCCAGGCCGTCGATGACGGGGTGGCGGGGCTCGTACGACGCGAGGCGGGCCAGGATCGGGGCGGCCGCGTGGATCGCGTTGGAGCCCATCCAGGAGCGCGCCGAGTGCGCGCGCTCCCCCTTCGTCCTCAGCAGCACGCGCAGGGTGCCCTGACAGCCGCCCTCGACCTCGCCGTCGGAGGGTTCGAGGAGGACCGCGAAGTCGCCCGCCAGCCACTCGGGGTGGGCCTCGGCGACGTGCTTGAGGCCGTTGAGGTCGGCGGCGACCTCCTCGTTGTCGTAGAAGACGAAGGTCAGGTCGCGGTTGGGGGCCGGGACGGTGGCCGCGATGCGCAGTTGGACCGCGACGCCCGACTTCATGTCGCAGGTGCCGCAGCCCCACAGCACGCCGGCCTCGTCGAGACGGGAGGGGACGTTGCCGGCGATCGGGACCGTGTCGATGTGGCCGGCCAGGATCACCCGCTCCGGACGGCCCAGGTCCGTCCGGGCGACCACGTTGTTGCCGTACCGGTCGACCGTCAGGTGCGGCAGCGCGCGCAACGCGCTCTCGATCGCGTCCGCCAGCGGCTTCTCGGTACCGCTCTCCGAACGGAAGTCGACGAGCCGCGCGGTGAGCACGGCGGCGTCCAGCGTGAGGTCAAGCGAGGTGTCGGCCATGGCCTCGACCCTAGCGCGCGCCACCCTGAGGGCTGCTTCACAGGGTTTCGGTACCTGGGGTGGGCGGCTCGTACTCTCCAGTATGTTGTACGCGTGCCAGAGCCGTCCCCCATCCGCCCCAAGCGTCGCGGCCGTGTCCTGCGTTTCGTCTCGGGCTTGCTCATCCTGTGCGCCGTCGGCGCCTACCTGGTGGTCCAGTACGTCACCGGAGGCGGTGGCGCCGAGGGCTGCAAGGTCGTCTCCGGCAGGAGCGACGACACGTCGTACGAGTTCACGCCCGAGCAGGCGGTGAACGCGGCGACGATCGCCGCCGTCGGTACCGGGCGCGGTATGCCCGAGCGCGCGGTGGCCATCGCCCTGGCCACCTCGATCCAGGAGTCGGGGCTGCGCAACATCCAGCACGGCGACCGGGATTCGGTGGGCCTGTTCCAGCAGCGTCCCTCGCAGGGCTGGGGCACCAAGGACCAGATCCTGGACCCGGCGTACGCGGCGGGCATGTTCTACGCCCACCTGGCCAAGGTGCCGGACTACGAGACCCTGCCGCTGACGGTGGCCGCCCAGCGCGTGCAGCGCAGCGGTTACCCGGAGGCGTACGCCAAGCACGAGACCGACGCCTCGCTGCTCGCGGCGGCGCTGACCGGGCAGGCGGCGGCCACGCTGACCTGCGACGGGCGTCCGGCGGCCACCGTGAACGCGGCGGCGACGGGCCCGGACGCGGTACGGACCGCGCTGGTGCGGGACTTCGGGCGGGACGCGGTGGAGGAGGCCGGCGCCGAGGTGGGCGGGACGTCCGCCAAGTCGCCGGCTCCGACACCGAGCGTGACCGCCACGGCGCACGGGCGGACCGTGACCGTGCCGGTGCCCGAGGGGAAGAAGAAGGACAAGTCGGGGCGGACCGAGAGCGAGCGCGGCTGGCAGCTGGCGCACTGGGCGGTCGCCAACGCCTCGGCGCTGCACATCCAGCGGGTGTCGTACGCCGGCCGGGAGTGGGCCGCGGGGAGCACCGACAGCCAGTGGCGGGCGACGTCCCCCCAGGGGACGGGCGGCGCGGAGAAGTCCGCGGGGTCGGTCCGGATCGTGACCGGGCAGTAGTTCGGGACCTCACTCCGGCGGGTCAGCCGGGACGGGACGCGTACGTGGTGTGGCCACGTTTCCGCACGGTCACTCGGGCATGTGTGAAACACCTTGGGAACACCGGGCCGTAAGGATTCTGCGGGGCCTCACCCCCGGCGCCCTTTGCCCGTTTTTATCCACACCCGATAATGCGATGCGTTATCAATTCTTTACCGAGGGTCTCCGCAACCTTCGCGGGCTTCGAGCGGTAGTCACGGCGATCACGTTCCCTCCCGTCGAATGGAGCATCATGTCCCTCCCCCTGACCCGCCGGATCGCCCGTGCCGCGCTGCTCGTCGCAGCGGGAGCGGCTGCCGGGGTCGGTGCGGCCGGCTCCGCCGGCGCGGCCCAGACGCTGCCGGCCACCACCCCGAACCTGGGCGGTCTGACCGCCCTGGACGGGGCGAGTGCCGCCCACACCGCCGACGGTGCGGCGCAGCACGTCACCGGGATCCTCGGCCACACCGGCGGCGCGGCGGTCCAGTCGGCGGTGCCGGCCGCGGGCCGGACCGGCGGCAAGGCCGTCAACACGGCGGCGCCGGTGGTGCAGCGCGCCGCGGGTGAGGCGGCCGGGTCCGCCGGTGGGCTGCTGGGCGGCACGGCGGCCACCGCGACGAAGGGTGGGCTGCCTGCCGGTGGGCTGCCTGTGAAGGGTCTGCCGCTGGGCGGCTGACGCCGTCGACGCCGGTGAGGTGAGCAGGGGCCCGGGGTTTTCCCGGGCCCCTGCTCGTTGTGCGCCCCGTGCGGGTCGATTCGGCCCCGCGCGCTTATCAGGAAAGGCGCTGTACGGCCGCTCGTACGCGTTCGTCCGTCGCGGTCAGGGCCACCCGGACGAAGTTCTCGCCGGCCTCGCCGTAGAAGTCGCCCGGGGCCACCAGGATGCCTCGCTCGGCCAGGTGGGCGACCGTCTGCCAGCAGGACTCGTCCCTCGTCGCCCACAGGTAGAGGCTCGCCTCGCTGTGTTCGATGCGGAAGCCGTGGGACAGCAGGGCCGCGCGCAGGGCCGTGCGGCGGGCCGCGTACCGCTCGCGCTGTTCCTGGACGTGGGTGTCGTCGGAGAGGGCCGCCACCACCGCCGCCTGGGTCGGGGCCGAGGTCATCATGCCGCCGTGCTTGCGGATCTCCAGGAGGGGGCCCAGGACCGCCGGGTCGCCCGCCAGGAAGGCCGCGCGGTAGCCCGCGAGGTTGGAACGCTTGGAGAGGGAGTGGACGGCCACGATCCCGTCGTACGAGCCGCCGTTGACGTCCGGGTGCAGGACGGAGACCGGTTCGGCCTCCCAGCCCAGTTCGAAGTAGCACTCGTCGGAGAAGACCAGGATGCCGTGGTCGCGGGCCCAGGCGACGATCTCCGTGAGCTCCTGCTTGGGCAGCACCCTGCCGGTCGGGTTGGACGGGGAGTTGAGCCAGAGCAGCTTCAGGCCGTCCGGGTCCAGGTCGCGCGGGTCGTCGTAGACCTCGTACGCGGCGCGGGCGAGGCGGGCGCCGACCTCGTAGGTGGGGTACGCGAGGCGCGGGTACGCCACCCGGTCGCCGGGGCCGAGGCCCAGCTGGGTGGGGAGCCACGCGACCAGTTCCTTGGAGCCGACGATCGGCAGGACGTGGCGGTGGGTGACGTCGCGGGCGCCGAGGCGGCGGCCGACCCAGCCGGTGATCGCGTCGCGCAGCGCCGGGGTGCCCCACACCGTGGGGTAGCCGGGCGAGTCCGCCGCGTCGATCAGGGCCTTCTGGATCAGGTCGGGGACCGGGTCCACCGGGGTGCCGACCGACAGGTCGACGATGCCGTCCGGGTGTGCCGCTGCCGTCTTCTTGTACGGCTCCAGCTTGTCCCAGGGGAACGCGGGCAGACGGTCGGAGGCTGCGGACACGGTGACGGGCTCACTTTCTTCGGTACGACCGGTACGACCGGTACGGCAAACGCCTCGGTCCCGTACGGCGCCGATCGGGCGTGATCAGGCCGTACGGGACCGAGGCGGCACGGTGGTGCGGCGGGCCGCCGGTGCGGGTTACTCGGCTTCGGCCTGCGGCGGCAGCGCGGCGATGAAGGGGTGGTCGCGCTCGATCAGGCCCAGCTTGCTGGCGCCGCCGGGCGAGCCGAGGTCGTCGAAGAACTCGACGTTGGCCTTGTAGTAGTCCTTCCACTCCTCGGGAGTGTCGTCCTCGTAGAAGATCGCCTCGACCGGGCAGACCGGTTCACAGGCGCCGCAGTCGACGCATTCGTCCGGGTGGATGTACAAGGACCGCTGGCCCTCGTAGATGCAGTCGACCGGGCACTCCTCGATGCACGCCTTGTCCTTCACGTCGACACAAGGCTGCGCGATGACGTAGGTCACGCTGTCGTTCCTCCTCGATTGGGCGCTGGCGGGCCTCCGTAGGCTCCGCCGCCTGGCGCGCGGGAGCGCGGCGTCGTCGATGCCCGCCCCTAGTATCTCCGTTCTGGGGCATGATCCGAACAGGAGGGGTGAACTGACCAGTGGAAATCTCTGCCGCGGGACGCTTCGAGGTCCGTATCACCGCTGCTGACGTGGGCAAACGTGTCTCCGTACGGCGTTTGACCGGACATGGGGACGCCACGGAGAAGTTCACCGACACGGTGGGTGTTCTCACATCATGGGACGACGACGGCATGCTGACGATCACACGACGAGCCGGTGAGGTCGTCCGGATGGCGCAGTCCGCGCTGGTGGCGGCCAAGGTGGTGCCGGCCGCTCCGGCGCGCCGGAGGGGACCGGCCGCGACCTACGGGGAACTGGCGCGGGTCGCGTCGCGCGGCTGGCGGCCGGTGGAGAGCGAGCGGCTCGGCGAGTGGGAGCTGCGGGCCGCCGGAGGGTTCACCCGGCGGGCCAACAGCGTGCTGCCGCTCGGTGATCCCGGGCTGCCCCTCGACGCCGCGCTGGACGCCGTGCGGCGGTGGTACGGCGAGCGGGGGCTGCCCGCGTACGTGCAGACCGCGACCGGTGGAGAGGGCACGGAGGAAGTGCTCTGCGCGGAGCTGGAGCGGCGCGGGTGGGTGCGCGAGGTGAGCGCCGAGCTGTGGACCGGGGGGCTGGCGCCGGTGGCGGACCGGGCGGCGGGGGCCGCGGTGGTGCTCTCCCGGACGGCCGACGAGGCATGGCTCGCGCGGTACCAGCGCAAGGGCGTGAGCGAGGTCGCGCTGGAGGTGCTGGGCTCGGGGCCGTCGGTGTGGTTCGCGACCGTGCCCGGCGAGACCGCCGGGGATGCGCCCGCGGCCATCGGGCGGTGTGTCGTGGACGGGCGGTGGGCCGGGTTCGCCGCGGTGGAGGTGGATCCGGCGCTGCGACGGCGGGGGCTGGCCACCGAGGTCATGGCCGCGCTCGCCCGGCGGGCGCTGGCGGAGGGCGCCTCGGCGGCCTGGCTGCAGGTGGAGACGGAGAACGCGGGGGCGCGGGCGCTGTACGCGCGACTCGGCTTCACGGCGCACCACGCGTACCACCACTACCGGGAGCCGGGGCCGCAGCCCGAGCCGGAAGGCCCCTGAGTCAAGGAGCCGGCTCCAGGGCCCGGGCCGGGTTCCTCCGAGCCTCGGAACAATCTGCGCCGGGCCTTAACTCCGGCCGACGGGCTTTCGGCCCCGGACGGCCTGCGCCGGCCTCAGGACGGACTCCAAGAGGCCGGCGCCTTCACGGCCGGCGTGCCGCCCGGGGCCCTGGGCGGGTTCCTCCGGGGCCCCGGGCGGGCTTCGCCGGGCCGGCACGACGGACTCCGAGACTCCGGCCGACTGGCTTCGGCCCCCGGGCGGGCTTCGCTGGGCCCTGGGACGGGTTTCTCCGGGCCCGGGCGGACTGCAAGACTCCGGGGGGCGGCTTCTCCGGCGCCCCAGGACGGTATGGATCATTCCGGAAGGGCACGAAACAGCTATGCGTCCCCCTCATCCCCCACCCCCTTCGTCGGAGCGGGCCGCCGAGGTGCGGCGGCGGTTCGCCGAGGAGGCGCGGTCCGAGCGGCCCGACCTGGCGACGCTGTGCCTGCTGCTGGGCGCGGTGGCCGACGGCGGGCTGGACGAGGCCGGGATCGACACGGCGCAGATGGAACTGGACCGGCTGGCGGGACAGCTGCCGTACCGGCCGGGCGGGCCGCTCGCCTGGGCCACGGCGGCGCAGCGGGTGCTGGGCGAGCGGTTCGGCTTCCGCGGCACCGCCGGTGACTACCAGCGGCTGGAGTCCTCGCTGCTGCACGAGGTGCTGCGCCGGCGGCGCGGGCTGCCGATCCTGCTGTCCGTGGTGTGGCTGGAGGTCACCCGCCGGGCCGGGGCGCCGGTGTACGGGGTCGCGCTGCCGGGGCACTTCGTGGTCGGCTTCGGGACCGCGGAGGAGCGGGTGCTGGCCGATCCGTTCGACGGGGGGCGGGTGCTGAGCGGGGCGGACGCGGAGTTGCTGGTGGCGGGGGCGGCGGGGGTGCCGCTGGAGCCGGCGATGCTGGAACCCGCGGACCCGCTGGACGTCGTACGGCGCATCCTCAACAACGTGCGGTCGTGGGCGGCGGCCCGGCCGGAGCGGTCGGACGTGGGGCTGTGGTCGGTGGACCTGTCGCTGCTGCTGCCGTCGCATCCGGCGCGACTGCGGTACGAGCGGGCGCGGTTGCTGGTGGAACGGGGCGATTTCACCGACGGGGCCCAGGAGTTCGAGCGGTACGCGGAGCTGATCGAGGTGGTCGACGAGGGGGCGGCGGAGAAGGTCCGGGGAGAGGCACGGGCCGCGCGGGCTCGTCTCAACTGAGCACTCCGGGAAGCCTGTTCGCCGTGGACGAGGGTTACAGCCAGCCCTTCTCCCGCGCGATGCGTACCGCTTCCGCCCTGTTGCGGACCGCGAGCTTCTGGATCGCCGTCGAGAGGTAGTTGCGCACCGTCCCCTGGGAGAGGTGCAGGGCCGTCGCGAGTTCCGCGTTCGTGGAGCCGTCGGCCGCCGCGCGCAGGACCTCTCGTTCGCGGTCGGTCAGCGGGTTGGCGCCCTCCGCCAGGGCCGCCGCCGCGAGGGTGGGGTCGATGACGCGTTCTCCGGCGAGGACCTTGCGGACGGCTTCGGCGAGTTGGGCGGCGGGGGCGTCCTTGACCAGGAACGCGTCGGCCCCCGCCTCCATCGCGCTGCGCAGGTAGCCGGGGCGGCCGAAGGTGGTGAGGACCACCAGTCGGACGGCCGGGAGCGCCTTGTGGAGCTGCGCCGCCGCCTCGATGCCCGTACAGCCCGGCATCTCTATGTCGAGCAGGGCGACGTCGATGTCGTTCGCCCGGGCCGCCGCCAGCACCTCGTCGCCGCGGGCGACCTGGGCCACGACCTCGATGTCGTCCTCGAGGCCCAGCAGGGCGGCCAGTGCCTCGCGGACCATCGACTGGTCCTCGGCGAGGAGGACCTTGATCGTGCTGCTCATGCACCGGATCCTACGGCCATGCCGGAGGGCAGCGGGACCCGGGCGACCAGCCGGAAACCGCGTTTCGTACGCCCCGCCTCCAGCGTGCCGCCCGCCTTCTCCAGCCGCTCGGTGAGACCGGTGAGACCGTTGCCCGGGCCCTTGCCCGAACCGCCCGAACCGTTGTCCTCGACGGCGAGTTCGAGGACCGGCCCGTCCAGGGTCTGGCGGCGCAGCAGCTCCACCGTGCAGGCGCTCGCGCCGCTGTGCCGTACGACGTTGGTGATCGCCTCGCGCAGTGCCCAGGCGAGGGCCGCCTCGCCGCCCTCGGGCACCCCGGTGAGGTCGGGGTCGGCCGGGACCTCCGCGGTGACCGCGGCGGCGGTCAGGGCCACCTGGGCGCCCGCGAGTTCGGCGGCGAGCCGGGGCCGCCGGTAGCCGGTGACCGCCTCGCGGACGTCCACCAGGGCCTGCCTGCTGACCTGTTCGATGTCGGCGACCTGCTGGGCCGCCTTCTCGGGGTTCCCCGGGAGCATCCGGCCCGCCAGCTCGCTCTTCAGCGTGATCAGCGAGAGCGAGTGGCCGAGCAGGTCGTGCAGGTCCCGGGCGAGCCGCAACCGCTCCTCGTTCGCCGCCAGTTGGGCGACTGTGGCGCGGGCCTTGCGCAACTCGACGGTGGTGGCCACGAGTTGCCGGATGCCGGTCATGGAGTAGCCGACCAGGAGGACCACCAGGAACAGGCCCCAGGCCTCGTCCGTCGCGTGGGCGTGCCAGCCCGCGAGCATCATCGCGGCGGTGGTCAGCGGGATCGCCCAGTACGCGATCCGCAGCGGGAAGGTGACTCCGCACATCACGGAGACGTACACGAACAGGCCGAGCCAGGAGCTGCCGAGACCGAAGGCGAGGGCGACCGCGAGCGTCCACTCCACGGCGACCGCGACGGCGACGACACCGCCGCGGAACGGCCGGCCCATCTGGCGGAAGACGATGGTCAGGTAGATCCCGACGAAGGCCGCCAGGCCCGCCCAGCCGGCCGCGGTGGCCCCGGTGGTGTGGTGGCCGGAGGTCAGGTCGTCCACCGGGGAGCCCAGGAACACCAGCCACGGCAGCACCCACACCAGCTTGCGCAGCGCCTCGGCGCGGTTGCGCGGCGGCCGGCCGATCCGCACCAGCCGGTCCGCCCGCACTTCGTCCTCGGACCGCAGGTCTTCCGTCATCGTGCTCACGCCTTCAGCGTGTCCTTCCGGTACAGCCAGGCCGCGCCGCCGACGAAGAGGGCGAAGAAGACGACGAGGATGGCGATGTCCTGGGCCTTGGGGGCCTGGCTCTGCTCGATGGCCCGCCCGAGTGCAGCGTACGCGTGCGTGGGCAGCCACTTCGCGATGTCCTGGAGCCAGGTCGGGAAGGAGGAGGACGGCCACCACAGGCCGCCGAGGATCGACAGGCCGAAGTAGGTGATCATCGTGATCGGGCGGACCGCGTCGCCGCTCGCCAGGTACCCGATGGCGACCCCGAGCGCGGCGAAGACCAGGCTGCCGGCCCAGATCGCGCCGGTGAGGGCGAGCCACTGCCAGGCGTCGAGGCGTACGTGCTTCACGGCCGCGGCGACCAGGAAGACGACCACGATGGAGGGCAGGCTCACCACGGCGGCGCTCGCGGTCTTGGCGAGGACGTAGCCGCGTCCTGGCAGCGTGGTCAGCCGCAGCTGCCGTACCCAGCCGCTCTCGCGCTCCTTGGCGATGCGTTCGCTGTTGCCCATCAGGACGGCGGTCAGGGCGCCGAAGGAGGCCATGGAGACCATGACGTACGCGGCGAGGGACAGCCCTGAGTCGTCGACGGTCCTGGTGGTGTCGTTCTGGCTGGCGACCAGCAGGAAGATGATCGACGGGTAGATCACCGAGAAGAACAGGAACTTGCGGTTGCGCAGGGCGCGGGCGAGCTCCAGCTTGATCAGGGCGTTCATGACTGCGTGACCTCCTTGGCCTCCTCGGCCTCCGTGATGGCGACGAAGGCCTGCTCCAGGCCGAGCCCGGCGACTTCGAGGTTGCGGGGGTAGACGCCCAGGCCGTAGAGGGCGTGGACGGTGGCGTCGGCGTCGGACGACTGCATGCGGACGGTCTGTCCTGAGACGTCGACCGCGGTGAGGAAGGGCAGCGCCCGCAGCGGGGCCTCGTCGATCTCGCCCTCCAGGTCGAAGGAGATCCTTCTCGCTCCGGCCTTGGCCTTGATCTCGGCGGCGGTCCCGTCGGCCAGCAGCCGCCCCCGGTGCAGCACCAGCACCCGGTCGGCGATGGCGTCGGCCTCTTCGAGGTAGTGCGTGGCGAACAGGACGGTACGGCCCTGGTCGGCCTGTTCGCGCATGGTGGCCCAGAACGCCTGGCGGGCCGAGACGTCCATGCCGGTGGTCGGCTCGTCCAGGACGATCAGGTCGCTGTCGCCGGCGGTGGCGAGGGCGAAGCGGACGCGCTGGGACTGGCCGCCGGAGAGCTTGTTGACCTTGCGGTCGGCGATCCCCGAGATGCCCGCGCGGGCGAGGACGTCGGTGACCTTGTGGGGCTTGGGGTGCAGCGCACAGGCCAGCTTCACCAGCTCCCCGACGGTGACCTCGTCCATCAGGCCGCCGCTCTGCAGCATCGCGCCCACCCGCCCGGCGACGATGGCCTCGCGCGGGCTCGTCCCGAAGACGCTGACCGTGCCGGCGTCGGCGTGCTTGAGGCCGAGCAGCAGGTCGAGCGTGGTCGACTTGCCGGCGCCGTTGGGCCCGAGCAGGGCCACGGTCTCCCCGGGGTGCAGCCGCAGCGAGAGGGCGTCGACGGCCCGCACTTCCCCGTAGATCTTGCTCACTTGGTCGAATCCGACGACCGGGGTTCCGGTGGCCGTCGTCGCCGCTGTCGTTGTCATGCCTCCATGCTGGCGGCGAGCCCCTGCACGGGGGCAGTGCCGACCGTCCGGAGAGCCGCATGACAGATGTCATGCACGGGACGTGACACACCGAGAGGGGGCACCCGACGAGTACCGGGCGCCCCCTCTCGGACCTGACGTCAGCTCGGGTTCGTCTGGATGACGCCCACCCGGTTCGTCTTGCTCAGCAGGGCCTGGCGCAGGGCCACGTAGACGTCCTGCGGGGTGACGGCGGTCTTCTCGCCGCTGGCGCGGGTGATCTTGACGCTGGCGAAGGTGCTGCCGTAGAGAGCCTTGAGCGCGTTCAGGTCGGGGCTGTCGACCAGCTTGCCGTTGACGGCCTTGACCCGGAGGAACTTCCACAGGGAGTTCTGCGGACTCATCGGCAGCGAGACGCCCGTGTCCGTCTTCACCGTGACCAGTCCCGACATCGCAGGCTCCGCGAACGCCTTCATCTCGCGGTCGACCTCCGCGTTGGAGACCGTCGGCTGCTGGGTGGTGGTCGGCACGTTCACCGTGGTGGCGGTGTCGGTCTCCACCATCGTCTTGTACGCCTCTTCGACCGTCTTGGCGGAGGCGGCCGCGTCGATGCCCTTGCCCGCCTTGCCGTAGACGGCGACGGCCTTCCCGGACTTGAACTCGATCGTGCCCTGGGTGACGGAGCCGGAGCTGCCACCGAGGTCCTTCAGGGCGGCCTGGAGCTTCTCCTCGTCGACCGGCATGGCGGGCTCGACGACCCGCTTCTGGCCGAACAGGGCGCCGATCACGGAGACCGGGTTGTAGTCGCTCTTGGCGGCCGCGTCGACGGTCTTCTGGAAGTCGAACTGGAGGCCCGCCTGGTCCGGGGGCAGCGAGACCGTCTTCCCGTCGACCGACAGCTTCAGCGGCTTGTTCACCCGGTTGCCGAACGTGTCGTCCAGCTTCTTGACCGCGTCGTCGCGGGTGCCGCCGCCGATGTCGACGCCGAGCACGGTGGTGCCCTTGGGGACGTCGGAGTGGTTCATGAGGAGCCCGGCGCCGTAGACACCGAGGCCCGCGACCACCACGACACCGCCGAGCAGCGGCAGTTTGCCGCGCTTCTTCTTGGCCTTCGCCTTGCCCTTGGACTCGGCCGGGGGCGGCGAGACCGGCTCGGGCAGCTTCGGCGGCGTGTGCGACTGCGGTCCGGTGGTGCCGGGGGCGCCCGGCGCGAACGGGGAGTTGGGGCCCGACGGTACGACCGGGATGCCGCTGGTGACGGTGTGCCCGGAGACGTTGTCCGCCGGGGTGCCGTAGCCGGGCGTGCCCGGTCCGGGGGCGGGCTTCTGCGGGGTGAGGATCGCGGTGTCGTCGCTCAGACCGCCGCCGGGGACGGCGAGTCCGGGACCGGCGGGGCCGGTGCGCGCGCCGGGTCCGGCCTGGGCGGCACGACCGGGGGCCCGGACGCCACGGCCGGCCGGGCCGGTTGCGGTGCGGCCGGTGGGCCGGCCCGGGGCGCCACCCGGGCCCGCGGGGCTGCCCGGGGCGCCGAAGGGCTCGCCGCCGTTGGCCGGCGGGACGAAGGGGCCGTCGCCGGTGACCGGTCCGCCGGTGGGGCCCGCGGGGCCCTGCGGTCCGCCGGGGCCGCCGGGCAGGCCGGGCCCGTTGAAGCCGTTGGGGCCGCCGGGACCGGCCGGGCCGCCGGGACCGGCCGGGCCGCCGCCGGGGGTGCCGGGGCCGCCCCGGGCGCCGTTCTGACCGCCGTTGTCGGAGAAGTACGGGAGGTCGTCGCGGCGGGCCTCGCCGCCCTCCTTGGCGCCGCCCCGGGAGCCGCCGAGCGGGCCCGCGGCGAGCGCCTCCGTCACGTCGAAGGAGCCGGTGCCACCGCCGTGTCCGGGAGCCACCGGGCCGCCGGTGGCGCCCGTGGGCAGTCCCGAACCGTTGGTCCCGCCGGGCCTGGCGCCGCCGGGCGCGCTCATGGAGCCGACGACACCGCCGGGACGGCCGCCGTTGGCACGCGCGCCGCCCGGGGCGCCCGGGGTGCCGGGCGCGGCCGACGGGTTCGGCGCGGCTGCGGGCGAACCGCCGGGGGCTCCGGCCCCGTTGGTGGCGGGTCCGCGCTGACCGCCCTTGGCGGGGCCGGACTTGCGTGGCGCGAACCAGTCGCTGTTCCCGTTGGCCGCTGCGGGCCCCGCTTCCGCGGCGGGCGGCTCGACCGTGCCGGTGGGCGCGGCGGCGCCCGTGGGCAGCGCGTGCGTGCCGGTCTCCTCGCTCGGGACGGCATCGGTGTCCGTGACGGGCGTGCGGACGACCACCGGCGGAATCGGCCGGGAACCGGGGATGTTGATCCGGATCCGGGTCGTCAGCGTGGTCTCGGTCTTTCGTTCCTCCGGCTGCGCGGCCGAACGGCCCGCGCCCGCGGCGTCGTCGGAAGCCATGGGGGTCCCGTACGGCGGCGTGCCCGAGGGGTATGCGGCTCCGCCGCGCCCGTTGGGCCCGGAGGACGGAGTGTCAGTTTCACGACTCAAGGCAGGTTCTCCCGGTTGGCTCCACCGCCCATGGCGACCTTTCTCGGGCGGCTCGGCGGCGCGCACCACCATACTGGCCACTTCTGACGCTTATCCCACGACCGCTGGGGAAACCCACACCGGACTCGCACGCGCGCCCCACGGCGAAGTGGTACGTCACTTGCCAAGTCGGGCGCCGTCCGCTCGGGGTTGCCGCTCCAAACCCAATGTGGCACAGATCACAGCCAGCGCCATGCCGCCGAGCAGGAAGAGGTACGAGCCGCCGCCCGCGCCGAACAGGAAGTCGCCCTCGGGCCGGCCGGCGGTGAGGAAGATGACGGCGACGACCCAGCCGAACGCGGGCGCCACGGCCCCGGAACGGCTGCCCGTCGCCCGCGACCCGCCGAGGAAGAGCCCGGCGGCACCGGCCAGGGCGAGCAGCAGCCCGCCGGGGAACCACCCGGCCTGCACCAGGGTCCCGGCGAGGCCGACCAGGGCGCCGAGCACGACCAGGGCGAACAGGGCGGCGACGCGCCCGGCGGAGGGCCGCTGCAACGGTTGCGCGAGCATCGAGCCGCGTCCGGCGGAGCTCATGGGGCCACCTCCGTGGACACGTCGAGACCGGCGAAGAGGTCGGTCTCGGGTGCGTCGTCCGGTGCGCCGGCGGGCGTGCCGGCCACCAACTCGTAGTACTCCGTGGTGAATACGGGCTGCGCCAGCTCGTTGGAGAGCGCGAAACAGGGCACGGCGCCGGGCGCCACCTCGATCTGGGTGGCGTGGGCGGCCATCGCGGCGGTCTTCGCGGTGGCGTACGCGGTGCCGTCGATCGCGGTGGTGACCCGGTGGTCGTCGACCACGCCCGGCACGTCGCCGACGGCGGCGGGCTTGTCGAACGGCAGCGCCGACAGGTCCTCCTGGAGCCGGGCGAAGGCCGCTTCGGCGACCGTGCGCGGGACGCGGTTCCAGTAGACCTTGGGGACGCGGTGGCCGGCCCCGGCGGCGAGTTCGACGGCCCGCATGGTGACGCGGTGGGCCTGGATGTGGTCCGGGTGGCCGTAGCCGCCGTTGTCGTCGTAGGTGACGACGACCTGGGGGCGGGTCTCCAGGATGACCTCGACCAGGTGGGCGGCGGCCTCGTCGACGTCGGCCTGCCAGAAGCAGCCGGGCGCGTCGTTGTCGGGCAGGCCCATCATCCCGGAGTCGTGGTAGCGCCCGGCGCCGCCGAGCAGCCGGAAGTCGTCGACGCCGAGCTCACGCATGGCGGCGGTGAGCTCGCCCAGCCGGTGCTGGCCCAGCGCCGGGCCGGTCAGATGCCTCAGCTCGGGGGGGATGACCTCGCCACCCTCGCCGAGGGTGCAGGTGACCAGCGTCACATGGACCCCCTGGTCCGCGTAGCGGGCCATGGTGGCGCCGTTGTTGATCGACTCGTCGTCCGGGTGCGCGTGCACGAGGAGCAGCCGTCGGGCAGGGACTTCCGTCATGCCCCAACCCTACGAGGCGACCCCCGCCACCGGGCCACCTCCCCACCCGACTGTCACCCTTCCTCGTCGAGGACGTGGGCGATGGCCAGCGCAAGGCGCTCGATCCAGTCGATGGCGTCGTTGACGGAGGCCTCGTCGATGGGACGACGCTGCTTCAGATCCCCGTCGATCAGGTCGGCATCGTGGGCGATCTTGTTGCGCCGCTGAGTGATCTCCAGATAGCGACTGCGAAGCGTCTTCTCATTCAGAGAAGTGCGCCCTTGGAAGAACGTCTTGTTGATCCACCCGGCGGACAGGTACCAGACCTTCTTTTCCGTGACGAGCTTGAGCACCTCCGAGATCTTTCCGGGGTGCTGGAGAGACTGGGCCGCGAGTTTGTCCCGCAGATGCTCGACCACGGCATCAGGAAGGGTGACGGCACCCTTCTGAACCGCCTCCACGGTGTGCAGCGGCAATTCATAGACACGCAGCTGGTAGGGCATGTCGGGGCTGTCCTTGGCCGCCAGCTCCGCGACGCGGCGCAGCACCTCCTCGTGCAGCCAGTGGTCGATGGCGGCCACCGCCTGCACCCAGGCCGCGCGGTAAAAGTCGTCGATGTCGATCGTCGGCGAATTGAACGGCGTCAGCATCCGGCCCGCCTCGACCATGCGCCGGGCATACGACAGATTCGTCATGAACGCCTCGAACTGGCGCGTCTGCGGTCTGGGAACGGCCATCAGTTACCCCCGAACAACTCCCCGTCACGATCTACTGGATCACGATCCCCGAGCCGCACGGGGGTCCGTCAAGGCGACCCGCTCTCGCCCCGGTGAACGTGGCCTGTTCCGAGCCCTCCGTTTCCGGATCGCATCCCTCCGGCCCTTCCTCGCACGTCAGTAGCCCAGCCAAGTGATCTGGACGACGTAGATGCGTTCGCTGCGTACGACGACCTGGTAGGTGAACATGCCGCCAGCGACGTCCACATTGCCACCCTTCGGGTCGACCCCCTCGTAGGCCCGGCCATGGATGTGGAGAGCTTCTGCCGCCCTGACCAGTTCATCGGCCTTGCGTGCCACGGCGGCGAGGAAGTCTGCGGGAGCGGTACGGGCTGCTTCTTCGGCGCCGAAGGCGTACTCCCACTTCCAGCTCACTCTCGAACTGCCTTCATCGCCTCGTCGAGGACCGCACTCAACTCGCGAAGCGCTTCCCACGCCAGGGCCGGATCCTCGTGTTCCAGGTGATCCTGTGCCCAGGCGTAACGGGAGGACAGGTCCGGCCGACGGGCGATCTCGATGTCCCTGGCCCAGATCAGAACCCAGCTCTGCACCGGGCTGAGGGACTGCCACTCGACGGCCTTGGCGAAAGCCTCGTCCTTCCTGGCCTGCATCTCGTCGAGGCGCCCTGGGGCGACGACCGCGAGAGCCTCACGGAGGGCATCCGGCGTCAGCTCGGGGCGGGGAATCAGCTCGTTTCCGTGCTCGGCCTGAGAGCTCATGACGTCCTCCAGAGAGTGCCCTGACCAGAGTATCCGGGCCGGGGACAGCGAACCGGACACACGGGACTCAGCGGGTTCAGGCGGCAACGGAAATGCGGCAGTCATGGCAACGTCCTGGGGTAGAGGAGCGGAAGGCGCGGTCACAGCCGTCGCAGTTCTGGAGGGGATGACTGGTGGCCGAAGGCGGTGACGCCTGTGCCCGGAACGGCGGTGGCGGGGGCAGTTGGGCCGCGAGCCGATGCGCCAGAAGTGCCGCCGGACGACACAGAGGTTCGTCCGGCAGGTGGGCGGTCAGTGCATGCCGGACAGCCGTAGGGCTCACGTCCCGCTCCAGCCAGGCCGCGACACCGGGAGCAAGGTGAGCGGTGTCGCAGGTGGAAAGCAGGAGGCGGGAGTCGTGGCGGCGAAGGTCGGCGAGGAGGTCCGTGGCCTGTTGGAGCAGAGCTTGGGCGGGGCAGGCGGGCTGGGGAACCGCGGGGAGTGACTTCTTTCGAGCTGCCTGCCGCTTTGCCGGAGCGGCTACCGGCTCGGCTCCCGGTGCCGGTTCGGTCGCCGGTTGCGGCCCGGCTCCCTGTCCTGGTCGCGCCGATCGCGCGGGAGCCGGGTCCGCGGTCGGCCGATGGCTCCCCGGCTGGTTGCAGGAGACGGTACGGGTGACGATGCGGCCGCTGAGAACGCGTTCGCGTTCGCGGCGCAGGTACCCGTGGGTCTCCAGCTCGCGCAGGGCGGCGGCGATGCGGGTCGCGCCCTCCTGGAAGCGGGCGGTGAGGGACTTGATGTCGACGCGGGCGCCCTTGGGCAGGGACTGGATGTGGCAGCCGAGGCCGATCGCGAGGAGGGACAGTTCCGGGTGCTGGGTGAGGTGGTTGCCGATCACCGTGAAACGTTCGGTGTGGCGGGTGTTCTCGTGGATGAGCCCGCCGGCGGTGTGGGGCCGCCGATTCGGGTGGTTGTCGGCGGCAAGCCGGGACTGGGCGCGCGGGGGCGCGCTAGGGTGCTGCGTATCCATCTGGGAAGTTGATGCCTTCCTCGGTGGTCAGGCCCTCGCACTGGGATTGCCGTCCCGGCGGGGGCCGTCGCATGTCTGCGGTTGTGTTGCGCCGAGCGTAGGGCAGGCGGGGGGCCACGAATCCAGCCGATTCGGCGATGTTCACCCGCCCGGGTGAGAGTGCTCGGCGGGCGGGAGGGGTGGGGCTTGGCCGGGTCCTTTTACCGTCGTGGTCCTTGGAAAAGACCGCCCCTTTGACCGAAACGCGGGGGATCGAGTTCCGGTGGGGACGGACTGGCGGAATCGAGCCCCCGGCAACCCCGAGGGCATAGAGGATGACTGCATGCCGAGGACCACACAGCTGCGTACGTACACCGTCCGGGACGGCCTGCTCGACGAATGGGCCCAGCGGTGGCGCGAGGAGATCGTGCCGTTGCGACTGAAGCTCGGATTCGAGATCGGAGGCGCCTGGTCGGACCCGGAGCACAGCCAGTTCATCTGGCTGATCTCGTACGACGGCCCGGAGACATTCGCCGAGCGCAATGCGTTGTACTGGTCGTCGCCCGAGCGCGAGGCGATGGGCCTCAACCCGGACGACTATCTCGTTCAAACCGAAGAGCGCACAGTCGAAACGGTTTACTGACGACACCGTCAGGCAGGGGCCAGCGGCAGCAGATGCTGCCGCCGTTCCTCGCGGGTCAGCGTGCGAAAGACCCGTGCTCGGGCGGTCGCCGCCAAGCGGTCGTAGTCCGGCTCTGCCTGCCACACACGCGCGGTCCCGTCGGCCGAGCCCGTGAGCAACCGTGTGCCGTCCGGGGACCAGGCCACAGAGGTCACCTTGTCCTGGTGCACACCGACGACGGCGATCTCCGCGAAGGTGGCGGCGGACCAGACCCGTACGGTCCGGTCGTCGCCGCCCGTGGCGATGTGCCGGCCATCGGGTGACCAGGCGACGGCGCGCAGCCGCCCTTCATGCCCCTTCAACACCTCAATGCGCCGTCCTGTGGCGACGTCCCAGACGGCAGCCGTCCAGTCGCCGGAAGCGGTTGCGATCCGTGTCTCGTCCGGCGACCAGGACGCGTCCTCCACATAGTTGTCGTGTCCGCGCAGCACGGTGAGCTGCTGTGCCTGCCCGATGTCCCAGAGTCGGCATGTACGGTCGTCCGAGCAGCTGGCGAGCAACCGTCCGCTCGGCGACCACGCCACTCGCCCCACCCAGTCCTGATGTCCGGTGAGTTTGATCAGCTCGGCCCCGTCCTGCGCGGACAAGACGGCCACGACGCCGTCATGACCGCCGGTCGCGATCCGCCTGCCGTCCGGCGCCCACGCGCAGCCTTCCAAGACCTCGCCCTGCTTGTCGAACAGCGTGTCTCCGCGCCCATCGACGACGCGGAACAGGCCGTCGTTCGTAGCGAATGCGAGCCGCTCTCCCTGCGGAGCCCAAGCCACGGTCCAGACCCGGTCCCTCACCTCGGTCACCGGTCCGGCAAGCACACCTGTGGCCGCGTCCCACACCCGGACGGTGCCGTCGTCCGAGGCCGTGGCGATACGGCTGCCGTCGCCGGACCAAGCGGCCTGGTTCACCGGGCCTCGGTGTCCGTCCGCCATGACGGCCTCGGCACCGTGGGGACGCAGATCCCAAACCCTGCCGGTTCCGTCCGTGGAGCTGCTGGCGAGCATCGTCCCGCAAGGTGACCAGGCAACGCCCCACGCCGTGTCAGCGTGACCACGCAGCACGGCCAGAACCTCGGCGTTCGCGGTGTCGACGATCCGGACGGTGCGGTCGGAAGAAGCGCTGGCCAGCATCCGTCCGTCGGGCGACCAGGCCATGTTCCACACGTAGTCGGTGTGCCCTCTCAGCAGCAGACGCAGGTCGCCGGTCCTTGAGTCCCAGATGCGAACGGTGTGGTCCCCCGACCCGGTGGCGACGTGCCGGCCGTCCGGCGACCAGGCGATGCCCTCGACGAAGTCGGAGTGCCCGGCGAGCGTGGTGGCGACCGTCCCCGTCGTCAGATCCCACACGATCGCGGTCTGATCGTGGGAGGCGGAGGCGAGGCGGTCACCGTCCGGCGCGAAGGCCACGCCCCACACATCCTCGCCGTGGCCGCGCAGTTCGTGCACGAGCGCTCCGGTGCCGACGTCCCACACCCGCACGACCCGGTCTTTGGAGCTTGCCGCAACGTGACGTCCGTCCGGCGACCAGGCCACCTGTCTGTTGATGTCTTCCGCGCCGCTCAGCAGCCGGATCGGCTCCCCCGAGGCCGCGTCCCAGATCCGTACGACACGGTCCCGGCCGGTCGTTGCCAACCGAGTCGAGTCCGGCGACCAGGCGACGGACTCGACCATGACGCCGTCGCACGGCAACACCAGTAGCGGACGTCCGGACCGCGGGTCGTACACCCTGCTCGTACCGTCCCTGGACGCCGTGGCCAGCATGCGCCCGTCCGGGGACCATGCGATGTGCCGGACCGTGTCCGTGTGGCCGTCGAGTCGCGAGCGGAGGTGACTCGCTGCCATCGCGGCCATCAGTCCGTGGCGCGCCGAGGCCGAGGGCGCACACTCGTCCAGAGCGGCGAGAGCGAGCAGAAGCGAGCGTTCGGGCTCGCTCTCCGCGCTCAGGAGAACCTGCCGACCGATGCTGTCCGAGACCTGGCTCAAGAAGGTCAGGTCATGGCGCTGCGACGATTCGACAAGTGCGCGAGCGGGCTCCGACGCCTGGCCCGTCTCCTCCAGCGCTTGCAGCCAGCGTCGGGCCGCGGTGAGGCGTTCTCCGGTGAGGAGGTAGTCATCGCTGCGTCCGGCCCGCTCCCAGTCGACGGCCCAACGCTCCAGTTCGGCCCGCTCGCGAAGCCGTTCTGCGCGCGCCTCGACCTCCTGCCGCAACGGGGCCCACTGCCGAAAGAGCGCCTCATGGGTCGCCTGCACACAGGGCTCACCGCCGTCCGCCGCCAGTCCGCCACCCGTGACATCGGTACGCAGCAGCCGCGCCTCGACGAAGGCGTCGACGACATGGCGGTCCTGCTCGTCGAGTTCGGAGAGCGGCACCTGGCGGCGCGCCACCTCCTGCCCCTCGACGGTGACGAACCTGAGCAGCACGCGAAGGACGGAATCGATCCCCACGCCCGCCCCGAGCGCGGTCACGGTGTTGTCGGCCTGGCGCGCCAGCGCACCGGGAACTCCGCCGAGCCTTCGGTACGACTCCTCCGTCACCGTGCCACCAGGACCGGAGGCGAAGTACAGCTCCTGGAGGAGATAAGCGAGCAGTGGCAAGGCATCGTCCGTGCCGGTCTCGCTCACCACGGAGTCCACGACACCGGGCTCGAAACGGAGGCCGACAAGAGCACCCGGGCGCTCCACGACTTCGACCAGCTGCGCCCTGCTCAAAGTGCCGACCCCGCCCCGCGCACCTGGAACAGCCAGGACGGCACCAGCGCCTGCCGGCCGGCCACCGACTGCGCGGCCAGCCCGAACACCGCCTTCTC
>NZ_JBEYFC010000060.1:0-28239 GCF_040634175.1 Streptomyces sp. NPDC007162 | reverse complement strand
ATCAGGCCCACGTTCGGGACCGAGCCCATGGTGGACGGGTCGAAGGCGCCGTTGGCCCGGCAGTCCTCGATCACGGCCTGGTAGACGCCGGCGTAGGAGGAGTCCGGGATCACCGCGAGGGTGTCGGCCTCCTGGCCGTCCGGGCCCCACATGTGGCCGGAGGTGCGGATCATGGCCGGCATCGAGGCGTCGATGATGACGTCCGAGGGGACGTGCAGGTTGGTGATGCCCTTGTCGGAGTCGACCATCGCGAGGGCCGGGCCCTCGGCGATCTCGGCGTCGAAGGAGGCCTTGATGTCGGCGCCCTCCGGCAGGTTCTCCAGGCCCTTGTAGATGCCGCCCAGGCCGTCGTTCGGGGAGAGGCCGGCCGCCTTCAGGGTCTGGCCGTACTGCGCGAACGTCTTCGGGAAGAAGGTGCGCACCACGTGACCGAAGATGATCGGGTCGGAGACCTTCATCATCGTGGCCTTCAGGTGCACGGAGAACAGCACGCCCTCCTGCTTGGCGCGGGCGATCTGCGCGGCCAGGAAGTCGTTGAGCTGCGCGACGTGCAGCACGGAGGCGTCGACGACCTCGCCCTCCGTGACCGGTACGGAGTCCTTGAGGACGGTGGTGGTGCCGTCCTCGGCGACCAGCTCGATCCTCAGCCGGCCGGCCTCGGAGATCACCACGGACTTCTCGGTGGAGCGGAAGTCGTTCTCGCCCATGGTGGTGACGTTGGTCCGGGACTCGGGGGTCCAGGCGCCCATGCGGTGCGGGTGGGTCTTGGCGTAGTTCTTGACCGAGGCGGGGGCGCGGCGGTCCGAGTTGCCCTCACGCAGGACCGGGTTCACGGCGGAACCCTTGATCTTGTCGTAGCGGGCGCGGATCTCGCGCTCCTCGTCGGTCTTCGGGTCGTCCGGGTAGTCGGGCAGCGCGTAGCCCTTGCCCTGGAGCTCGGCGACCGCGGCCTTCAGCTGCGGGATCGACGCCGAGATGTTCGGCAGCTTGACGATGTTGGCCTCGGGGGTCTTCGCCAGGTCGCCCAGCTCGGCCAGCGCGTCCGGGATGCGCTGGTCCTCGTTCAGGTACTCCGGGAAGTGCGCGATGATGCGCCCCGCCAGCGAGATGTCGCGGGTGTCCACGGCGACACCGGCCTGCGAGGCGTATGCCTGGACCACCGGCAGGAACGAATGCGTCGCCAGGGCCGGGGCCTCGTCTGTGTAGGTGTAGATGATGGTCGAGTCAGTCACCGGGTGCTCCGCTCCACGTCTGCAACATTGCTCGACATCAAGATATCTCGTGACCGACCCGCGCTCGACAGGGGTCGGCGACTCGGAAGATCTGTTGGCCATACGACAGGCAACCGAATCGGTCACAAGGGTGGTCAACAAGACGAGCCACCACCACCGGCCGGCGGACGGACCGACCACCCGGCCGCCCGAGCGAAACCCGAGCGAAAGCCGACCATGAGATATCGCACCAGAGTGACGGCCCCGGCGGCCGCCCTGCTCGGCACGGCGACCGTCCTGGCCACGGGGGCCCCGGCCCTCGCGCGTCCCTTCTCCGCGGGGGAGACAAGGGACACCGCGAGGGCCGGGGGCGAGGCGCCGGCACCGGGCCCCGAAACCCTCGGCGACCCCGTCTACCCGGCCCTCGGCAACGACGGCTACCGCGTCCACGCCTACGACCTCGACCTCGCCTACGACGCCACGACCCGCCTCGTCACCGGCACCGCGACCCTGCGCGTGCGCACCACGCAGAACCTGTCCCGCTTCTCCCTGGACGCCCTCGGCCTGGACATATCGGCCGTGCGCGTCGACGACCGGGACGCCGCCTTCGAGCAGACGGACGAGAAGCTGCGGATCACCCCAATCCGGCCGCTGCGCGAGCGCGACGACGTCACGGTGTGCGTGACCTACTCGGCCGACCCGCGCCGCACCCTCCCGCACACCGCCTGGGTGCCCACCCCCGACGGCTTCGCGATCTGCCCGCAGCCGGACTCCGCGCACACCGTCTTCCCGTGCAACGACCACCCCTCGGACAAGGCGGACTTCACCTTCCGCATCACCGTCCCCAACGGTGTGCGCGGTGTCGCGAACGGCCTGCTCACCTGCGTCGAGAACCTCCCCGGCGACCGGACGGCGTACTCGTACCGCTCCCGGTCCCCGATCGCCACCGAACTCGTCCAGATCACCGTCGGCGACTACGTGGTCAGGGACCGGCGGGGCCCGCACGGGTTGCCGCTGCGGGACGTCGTGCCCGCCGCCCGGGCCGCCGCCCTGGAGCCGGCGCTCGCCCTCACCCCGGCGCAGGTCGGCTGGCTGGAGGACCGGCTCGGCATCGCCTTCCCGTTCGAGACCTACGGTCTGCTGCCCTGCAACTCCGACGCCCCGGACGCCTTCGACTTCACCGGCCTGGAGACCCAGACCCTCACCCTCTACAAGCCGAACTTCCTGCTCCAGGAGGAGGCGAGGATCGGCTCGCACATGATGCACGAGCTGGTCCACTCCTACTTCGGCAACCTGGTCTCACCCGCCACCTGGGCCGACCTGTGGCTGAACGAGGGCCACGCCGACTTCTACGGGCTGCTCTACCGTTACGAGCGCGGCTGGCCTGACTCCCTGGGCCTCACCACCATGGAAGCCCGGATGAAGGACACCTACGCCCGCGGCGACCAGTGGCGCCACGACTCGGGGCCGGTGGCCGCCCCGAACGCGGTCGACCTCTTCGACAGCCAGCGCTACCTCGGCGGCGTCCTGACCCTGTACGCCTTCCGCCAACTGGTCGGCGAGGACGTCTTCCACGCCGTCGAGCGCACCTTCCTGGAGCGCTTCCGCCGCCGCTCGGCCTCGACGGCGGACTACATCGCCGTGGCCTCGGAGGTCTCCGGCCAGGACCGGTCCGGTTTCCTCCGCGACTGGCTGTACGGCACGACGACCCCGCGGATGCCCGGCCACCCGGACTGGACGGTCACCCCCGTGACCCCCGCCCCGGCCACCCCGCACAGCCTGCGCGGCGGCCACCACCACGACAACTCGGCGACGCTGTAGGCGACTCGGCAGGGGGTTAGTCGGTGTGCGGCAGGCCGGACGGTACCCCGTCCGTGACCCGCTGCTGCGGGATCACCACGGCCCCCTGCTGGAGCGCCACCGTACGGGTCGGGGCCGGGATGCGGATGCCCTCCTCGCGGTAGCGGCGGTGCAGGCGCTTGATGAACTCGTGCTTGATCCGGAACTGGTCGCTGAACTCGCCGACCCCCAGGATCACCGTGAACCCGATCCGTGAGTCGCCGAACGTGTGGAAGCGGATGGCCGGTTCGTGCTCCGGGACCGCGCCGGTGATCTCGGTCATCGTCTCCGCGACGACCTCGTGCGTGATCCGCTCGACGTGGTCCAGGTCGCTGTCGTAGCTCACGCCCACCTGCACCAGGATCGTCAACCGCTGCTCGGGGCGCGTGTAGTTGGTCATGTTGGTCTTCGCCAGCTGGCCGTTGGGGATGACCACCAGGTTGTTGGAGAGCTGACGGACGGTCGTCTGACGCCAGTTGATGTCCACGACGTACCCCTCCTCACCGCTGCTCAGCTGGATGTAGTCACCCGGCTGGACGGTCTTGGAGGCCAGGATGTGGATGCCCGCGAAGAGGTTGGCGAGAGTGTCCTGAAGCGCCAGCGCGACCGCGAGACCGCCCACGCCGAGGGCGGTGAGCAGTGGCGCTATGGAGATGCCCAGCGTCTGCAGCACCACCAGGAAACCGATCGCGAGGACCAGGACCCGGGTGATGTTCACGAAGATCGTGGCCGATCCCGCGACCCCGGAGCGGGACTGGGTGACCGACTGCACGAGCCCGGCGATCACCCGTGCCGCGGACACCGTCACCGCGAAGATGAGCAGCACCTGGAGGCACTGGTTGGTGTGGTGCTGGACCGTCTTCGTCAGCGGCAGCACCGCCGCCGCGGCCGCCGCGCCGCCCGCGAGCGCCGCCCACGGGACCACCGTGCGCAGCGCGTCCACGACGACGTCGTCACCGCTCCAGCGGGTCCGCTTGGCGTGCTTGGCCAGCCAGCGCAGCAGCCCGCGCGACAGAAACGCCAGCAACAGACCCGCGGCCAGCGCGATCGAGGCCAGGACCAGGTCATCGACGGTGAGCGCTCGGTTCACCGGTTACCTCCGTTCGGTAGTGCAACCGCTCATCCTGCCGCATCCGCACGGAGGTTCGTACCGACACCGACTCAGACCGGTCTCGGCGCGGGGCAGTTGGTCAGCCCCCGGTCAGATGACCTTCAGCCGCACCAACGCCCCCAGGGTCAGCGCTCCCGGCAGCAACGGCACCCACACGGTGATGATCCGGTACGCCAGCACCACCGCCGTGACCACCGCCACCGGGCCGCCCGCCGCCACCAGCGCCACGATCAGCGCCGCCTCCACCGAACCCAGACCGCCCGGCGTGGGGATCAGCGCGACGGCGACCGTGGCCGCCAGGTAGGCCAGCGCCATGTGCGCGGGCGGCACCCGAAGACCCAGCGCCTGCCCCACCGCCACCAGGCCCACCGCCTGGAGCGCGGGAAAGGCCAGCGAGCCGCCCCACAGCGCCAGCGCCCGCGCCGGCCGCGTGTGCACCGACCGGGCCTCGCTCAGCGCGGTGCGCACGAACCGGAACACCGGCTCGCGCACCCGTCGTACGCCGAACAGCACACCCAGGGCCACGGCCACCAGCGCGCAGACGGCGGCCAGCACCGGGCCGGCGTCCCCGGCGGGGAGCAGGCCGTCGAGCCGCAGCGCGTCGGGGAAGGCGAAGAAGAGGGCGGCCATCAGACCCACCCGGGCCACCGACTCGGCAAGCAGATACAGGGCGAGCGCGGCCGAGGAGGTGGCGAGCGGCACCCCGCACACGGTCATGAACCGCAGATTGACCGCACCCGAGCCGAGGCCCGTCGGCAGCAGGTGGTTGGCCGAGCCGGCCGCGAGCTGGGTCGCCAGCAGCCGCCAGCGCGGCAACGGCTGGATCACCGCGCCCTGCCGGGTGAAGGCCGCGGCCACCCAGGTCAGACAGGTGGCGCCGGCGGCCGCCAGCAGCCAGGGCCAGGAGGCGGACCGCAGCTGGCCGAAGCCCTCGACGAGGACCGGCCAGTGCTGCACCGCGAGGACCGCGACGAGCACGAGCGGTATCAGGGTGCAGACGTGCCGCACCGGGATGCGGCGGACGAGCCGGGGGAGACGGCTCGCACGGAAGTCGGGGGTTCGTACCGCTGTCACACCCCGAGAGGTTCTCCGCGCCGCCCCAACGGCGGGTGGCGGAAGAGGAGACTCCGGATGACGGCCGGGATGCGGCTGGGGTTGCTCCGTACGGGGGTCCGGCGAGCACGCCTTGACCTCAACGAACCTTGAGGTTCTACGTTCTCCTCCATGAGTATGGAGACCACCGCCTGGATGCAGCTGCACAGCGTGATGACCGCCCAGCAGGAGCGGCGCCCGTTCGACCGGGCCACGCTGCGCCGCATCGCCGCCTTCGCCCGCCCGCACCGCGCGGGCATAGTCCGTTTCGTTCTGCTCGGGGTGGCGACCGCCCTGCTCGCCGTCGCCACCCCCGTGCTCGCCGGTCATGTCGTCGACGCGATCGTGTCGGGGCACGACGCCGCCACGGTCGTACGCCTGTCGCTGCTGATCGCGCTGGCCGCGCTCGCGGAGGCGGCGCTCGGGGTGCTCGGGCGGCGGCTCTCGGCGACGCTCGGGGAGGGACTCATCCTCGACCTGCGCACGGCTGTGTTCGATCATGTGCAGCGCATGCCCGTCGCGTTCTTCACACGCACTCGTACGGGAGCGCTGGTCAGTCGTCTCAACAACGATGTGATCGGCGCCCAGCGCGCCTTCGCGGGCACCCTCTCCGGAGTGGTCAGCAACCTGGTCACCCTGGTGCTCACGCTCGTGGTCATGCTCACCCTGTCCTGGCAGATCACCCTGCTCGCGCTGGTGCTGCTGCCGCTGTTCGTGGTGCCCGCCCGCCGGATGGGCGGCCGGATGGCCCGCATGCAGCGCGAGGCCGCCGCGCTCAACGCCGACATGGGCACCCGGATGACCGAGCGGTTCTCCGCCCCGGGCGCCACCCTGATCAAACTCTTCGGCCGGCCCGAGGAGGAGTCCGCCGAGTTCACGGCGCGCGCCGCCCGGGTCCGGGACATCGGTGTACGCACCGCCACCGCCCAGTCGGTGTTCATGACCGCGCTGACCCTGGTCTCCTCGCTGGCCCTCGCCCTGGTCTACGGCCTCGGCGGCTGGTTCGCGCTGCGCGGCACCCTGGAGGCGGGCGCCGTCGTCTCCCTCGCCCTGCTGCTGACCCGCCTGTACGCCCCGCTCACCGCGCTCGCCGGCGCCCGTGTCGAGGTGATGAGCGCGCTGGTCAGCTTCGAGCGGGTCTTCGAAGTGCTCGACCTGAAGCCCCTGATCGAGGAGAAACCGGACGCCCGTGAGGTCCCCGAGGGCCCGGTCGCCGTCGAGTTCGACGACGTCCGGTTCGCCTACCCGGCCGCCGACCAGGTCTCCCTCGCGTCGCTCGAAGAGGTCGCGGTCCTCGACTCGCGCGGCGGCACCGACGTCCTGCACGGCGTCTCCTTCCGTGCCGAACCCGGCCAGACCGTCGCCCTCGTGGGGTCCTCCGGCGCCGGCAAGTCCACCATCGCCCAGCTGCTGCCCCGCCTGTACGACGTCGACGGGGGCGCCGTCCGCGTCGGTGACGTGGACGTCCGCGACCTGACCGCGGGCTCGCTGCGCGCCACCCTCGGCATGGTCACCCAGGACGGCCACCTCTTCCACGACACGGTCCGCGCCAACCTGCTGCTCGCCCGGCCCGCGGCCACCGACGACGAGCTGTGGGAGGCCCTCGGCCGTGCCCGCCTGGACGAGGTCGTACGGTCCCTGCCCGACGGCCTGGACACGGTGGTCGGCGAGCGCGGTTACCGGCTCTCCGGCGGTGAGCGCCAGCGCATGACCATCGCCCGGCTGCTGCTGGCCCGCCAGCGCGTCGTCATCCTGGACGAGGCCACCGCCCACCTCGACAACACCTCGGAGGCGGCCGTCCAGGAGGCGCTCACGGAGGCCCTGGAAGGGCGGACGGCCGTGGTCATCGCGCACCGGCTGTCCACGATCCGGGCCGCCGACCAGATCCTGGTGGTCGAGGCCGGGCGGATCGTGGAGCGCGGGACGCACGCATCGCTGCTGGCGGCGGAGGGGCGGTACGCGGAGCTGTACCGGACGCAGTTCGCGGAGGCGCCGGCGGTCTGAGCCACGCGATTCGGGGTGCGCCCCCTTGCCGCCGGTGGTCCGGACCTTTGGTTTCACGTCTTAAACAAAGCCTCACGGATGCGCTCGACGCCCGCGGACGACAAGGGCGTTGGGCGCATCCGTGCCGCTTCCCCCGCATGAAGGGCCAACCCTCCGTGGTCAGACCTCTCCCCACGGCTGTCTCCATAGCCGCTCTGACCCTGTCCGCAGGACTGCTCACCGCCGTTCCCGCACAGGCCGCCACCCAGCTCTACCCGGATGCCGGTCAGCGCACCGCGCTGGCCAGGGCGTTCGGGTGCGCCCGGGTGGTGTTCAACGATGCTGTCCGTGCCCGTGAGGACGCCCGCCGGGCCAAGGGCCGCCTGAGGGTCGCCCGCGCCCACGCCACAGCTGCTGACGCGCGTCGTGAGTTCCACCACCAGCTCTCCACGAAGCTGATCTCCGAGAACCAAGGGGTCGCGGTAGAGGATCTGGCAGTTGTGGGGCTCGCGCGTACCAGGCTGGCCAAGAGCGTGCACGATGCCGGATGGGCATCGTTTATCAGCATGCTGGAGTACAAGGCTGCCCGATACGGCCGCACCCTGGTCAAGGTCGGCCGGTTCGAGCCGACCTCCCAGACCTGTTCCACCTGTGGCGTCAAGGACGGGCCCAAGCCCCTGAACGTGCGGGAAATGGACCTGTGGTGCCTGCGGCACCGTCCACGACCGGGACCACAACGCCGCGATCAACGTGAAGACGGCCGCCGGACTGGCGGTGTCGGCCTGCGGAGCGCCGGTAAGACCGGGAGCAACCCCGGCACAGCGCGAGGAAACAAGAAGCCACGGACTCCCGACCGGAAGCCGAGCCGCATAGCGGCACGGCAACGATCGAGAGGGCCAGAATCCTCGGGCCCCAGCCTGAGGAGCAAGTCAATTCAGCAGCAACCCGAGCGCGCGCGGCGCGTGGGTGACCCGGCGGACACAACGGGTCACCCACCGCGACGCCGGTGGCGGTACGTGTGGGGCGGCGCGACCTGGATACCTGGAGCAGGCGGCGGCACACCCCGTCGGGAAGTCAGGCACGTCATGGACAGTGACATCCAGCGCTCCGAAACCACCCTCCGGGTCAACGGCAAACCCCACACCCTGCTCCTCGACAACCGGCGCGTCCTGCTGGACGTGCTCCGCGAGGACCTGGACCTGACCGGCGCCAAGAAGGGCTGCGACCACGGCCAGTGCGGCGCCTGCACCGTGCTGGCCGACGGACGCCGGGTGAACAGCTGCCTGCTGCTCGCGGTGTCCCTCGACGGCAGCGAGATCACCACCGTCGAAGGCCTGTCCGCCGACGGCGAGGGCCCGCACCCGCTGCAACAGGCCTTCCTGGAGCGCGACGCCTTCCAGTGCGGCTACTGCACCCCCGGCCAGCTCTGCTCCGCCGTGGGCGTGCTCGCCGAGGCCGCCGCCGGGCACCCCTCGCACGTCACCGACCCGGCGGCGCCGGCCGGCCGGCCGGTCCCCCTGGACCGGACCGAGATCCGCGAGCGGCTCAGCGGCAACCTGTGCCGCTGCGGCGCCTACCCCCGGATCGTCGACGCGGTGCGGGACGTGATCCCGTGAGGTCCTTCGACTACGTCCGCGCCCGCACCCCCGAGGAGGCCGTCGAGGCCTTCACCGCCCGCCCCGGCGCCCGCTACCTGGCCGGCGGCACCAACCTCGTCGACCTGATGAAACTCGGCGTCGAACGGCCCACCGCGCTGATCGACGTCACCCGTCTCCCCCTGGACAAGCTGGCGGAGCTGCCCGACGGGACCCTGCGGGTCGGCGCCACCGTCCGCAACAGCGACCTCGCCGCCCACCCCCTGGTCCGCGACCGCTACCCGGTGCTGTCCCAGGCGCTGCTCGCCGGCGCCTCGGGCCAGCTCCGCAACGTCGCCACGACCGGCGGCAACCTCCTCCAGCGCACCCGCTGCAGCTACTTCCAGGACCCCGGCAAGCCCTGCAACAAGCGCGAACCGGGCAGCGGCTGCGGCGCCCTGGACGGCGTCCACCGCGACCACGCCGTCCTCGGCACCTCCCCGCACTGCATCGCCACCCACCCCTCCGACATGGCCGTCGCCCTCTCCGCCCTGGGCGCCCGCATCGAGCTGTACGGCCCCGAGGGCGCCCGCTCCGTGGCGGTGACCGACTTCCACCGGCTGCCCGAGGACCACCCCGAGCGCGACACCGAGATCCGCCCCGGCGAGCTGATCACCGGGGTGCTGCTGCCCGCCGCCACGGCCGGCGTGCCCTCGGCCTACCGCAAGGCCCGCGACCGGGCGTCGTACGCCTTCGCACTCGCCTCCGTCGCCGTCGTGCTCAGGGTCGCCGACGGGCAGGTCGGACAGGTGTGCCTGGCCTTCGGCGGGCTCGCCCACCGACCCTGGCGGGCCCGGGTGGCGGAGGCGGCCCTGCTGGGCGAGGCGGCCACCCCGGCGGTGTTCGCGAGCGCCGTCGACCTGGAACTCGCCGCCGCCCGCCCACTGCCGGACAACGCCTACAAACTGCCCCTCGCCCGCAACCTCGCGCTCGACGTGCTGGCCCGGCTCGCCCCGGCGCCCGCCCCGCTCCCACCCCGGAGGTAGCCATGGCCCGCACCGCCCTCGGCGACCCGGCCGAGCGCCGGGAAGGGCTCGCCAAGGTCAAAGGCGCCGCCCGCTACGCCGCCGAGCACCCCCTGCCCGGCCGCGTCCACGCCCGGCCCGTCCCCGCCTCCGTGATCCGCGGCCGGATCACCGCCGTCGACACCGGCACCGCCCGCGCCGTCCCCGGGGTCCTCACCGTCCTCACCCACGAGAACGCCCCGCGCCTGGCCGAACCCGACGACGCCACCCTCGCCCTGCTCCAGAGTCCGGACGTGCCGCACCGCGGCTGGTGCGTCGCCCTGGTCGTCGCCGAGACCCCCGAGGCGGCCCGGGCCGGCGCCGAAGCCGTCCAGGTCACCTACGAAACCGCCCCCCACGACGTGGTCCTCGTCCCTGGCCACCCCGCCGCCCGTGAACCCGACGAGGCCAACGGCGGCCAGCCCGCCCGCCACCGGCACGGCGACCCCGAGTCCGCCTTCGCCGGGGCCGCCGTCCGGGTGGACGTCACCTACCGCACCGCGCCCCTGCACAACCACCCGATGGAACCCCACGCCAGTACCGCCCAGTGGGACCGCGGCCGGCTGACCGTGTACACCTCCAGCCAGGGCACCAGCGACGTCCGCAGCGTGCTGGCAGGACTGTTCGCCCTGCCCGTCGACCGCATCACCGTCCGCGCCGAGCACGTCGGGGGCGGCTTCGGTTCCAAGGGCTCCGCGCGCCCGGACGTGGTCCTCGCCGCCATGGCCGCCCGCCACACCGGCCGGCCCGTCACCGTGGCCTGGCCGCGCCGCGGGCTGCCCACCACCGTCGGCCACCGCGCCCCGACCCTCAACCGGCTGCGGCTGGGCGCCACCTCGGACGGGGCACTCACCGCCCTCCTGCACGATGTGACCACCCACACCTCACCGGTCAGGTCGTACGTCGAGCTGGCGGGCACCACCTCGGGCGTCATGTACGCCACGCCGAACCTGGCCATCGTCCACCACGTCGTCCCGCTGGACGTTCCCAGCCCGTCCTGGATGCGTGCCCCGGGTGAGGCGACCGGGATGTACGCCCTGGAATCGGCGATCGACGAACTCGCCGACGAACTGGGCATGGACCCGGTCGAGCTGCGGATCCGCAACGAACCCGACCGCGAACCCGCCGGCGGACAGCCCTTCAGCAGCAGGCACCTCGTCGACTGCCTGCGCGAGGGCGCCCGCCGCTTCGACTGGCACCACCACGTGCGGCGCGCCGAAGGCCCGCTGCTGATCGGCACCGGCGTGGCCGCCGCCACCTACCCGGTCATGGTCTCCCCGTGCACGGCCACCGCCGAGGCCAGGCCGGACGGCACCTTCCTCATCCGGGTGAACGCCTCCGACATCGGCACCGGAGCCCGGACCGTCCTCGCCCAGATAGCCGCGGACGCCCTCGGCGCACCTCTCGACCGGGTCCGCACCGAGATCGGCGACAGCGACCTGCCCCAGGCCCCCGTGGCCGGCGGCTCCTCCGGGACCTCGTCCTGGGGCTGGGCCGTGCACGAGGCCTGCGCCCGCCTGCTGAACCGGCTCGCCGACCACACCGGCCCGCTGCCCGAGCGCGGTCTCGGCGCCCGCGCGGACACCAGCGGACGCGCCGACGCCGACAGCTCCTACGCCCGCCACGCGTTCGGCGCCCACTTCGCCGAGGTCGCCGTGGACACCGTCACCGGCGAGGTCCGGGTCCGCCGCCTCCTCGGCGTCTACGCGGCCGGCCACATCCTCAACCCCCGTACCGCGCGCTCCCAGTTCGTCGGCGCCATGACGATGGGCCTGGGCATGGCCCTGACCGAGGGCAGCACGCTGGACCCGGCGTACGGCGACTTCGCGGAGGCCGACCTGGCCTCCTACCACGTCCCCACGAACGCCGACGTCCCCGACATCGAGGCGCACTGGATCGACGAGGACGACCCGCACCTCAACCCCATGGGCAGCAAGGGCATCGGCGAGATCGGCGTCGTCGGCACCCCCGCCGCCATCGGCAACGCCGTCCACCACGCCATCGGCAGCCGCATCCGCACCCTGCCGCTCACCCCGGACCGGGTCCTCACCGCTTTGAACGCACGGTGACCTGCGCGGCGGGGGCCGGGCGCGCACCGGCAGCATGGTGGCCGCCGCGCAGCGCGGAGGCCACGGCGGAGACCAGGGCCATGCCCGCGGCCACGCCGAAGACGATGCCCAGGCCGTGGTGGAAGGGGCCGGAGACCAGCCGCGGGAAGAAGGTGTGCCCGGTCAGGACCGCCCGCTGGGTCGCCGACACGTGGTCCAGGACGCCCTCGGACGACAGCAGGTGCTGGATCGGGTTGTTGCCGAGGAACGTCGCGAACAGCGTGCTCACCGGCGGCAGCGAGGCGGCGTGCGCGGCGGAGGCGGCCGGCACGCCGTGCGCCATGAGCCCGTTCTCCAGCGTGCCCGGCAGCGAGGCGGCCAGCCCGGACACCATCAGCGAGAAGAACACGCCGATGGACAGCGCCGTACCGGAGTTCTGGAAGGTGGAGCGCATCCCGGAGGCGACGCCCCGGTACTCGGCGGGCACACTGCCCATGATCGAGGACGTGTTGGGCGCCGAGAACATGCCCTGGCCGAGCCCGTTGAGCAGCAGCAGCGCCGCGAACAGCCCGTAGGGGAAGTCGACGGGCAGCGCCAGCAGCCCCAGGAAGGACAGGGCGACGACGAGCAGTCCCGCGGTGGAGAACAGCCGGGCCCCGAACCGGTCCGACAGATAGCCGGAGACCGGGCCCGCGACGAGGAAGCCGAGGGTGAGCGGCAGCATGAAGATGCCGGCCCACAGCGGGGTGTCCTCGAAGTCGTAGCCGTGCAGGGGCAGCCAGATGCCCTGCAGCCAGATGATCAGCATGAACTGGAGGCCGCCGCGTGCGATCGCGGTCAGCAGGGCCGCCAGGTTGCCCGCGGCGAACGCCCGCACCCGGAACAGGGCCAGGTCGAACATGGGCTCGGCGACCCGGGTCTCGATGACGCAGAACGCCAGCAGCAGGACGACACCGCCGATCAGCCCGGCGAGCACCCACGGGTTGCGCCAGCCGGTGGCGCTGTCGCCGTAGGGCTGGATGCCGTAGGTGATACCGGCCAGCAGGATGCCGGCGCCCACCGCGAAGGTGAGGTTGCCCAGCCAGTCGATCCGGCCGGGGCGGCCCGTCGAGGTCTCCCGCAGGCTCAGGTACGACCAGACGGTCCCCGTGATGCTGACCGGGACGCTCACCCAGAACACGGCCCGCCAGTCGACGACGGCCAGCAGCCCGCCAGCGAGCAGACCCAGGAACTGCCCGGCCAGCGCGGTGATCTGGTTGATGCCGAGGGCCATGCCGCGCTGCCGGGCAGGAAACGCGTCGGTGAGGATGGCGGCCGAGTTGGCGGTGAGCATGGACCCGCCGAACGCCTGCACGATCCGCCACAGGATCAGCCACAGGGCGCCGGCCCCCGCCCGCAACGGATCGAGGGACAGCGCGACCGAGGCACACGCGAAGATCAGGAAGCCGAGGTTGTAGATCTTCACCCGCCCGAACATGTCGCCGAGCCGGCCGAGTACGACGACCAGCACGGCGGAGACCAGCAGGTACCCCAGGATCATCCAGAGCAGATAGCCGATGTTGCCCGGTGCGAGCGGGTCGAGGCCGATCCCGCGGAAGATCGCCGGCAGCGAGATGATCACGATCGAGGCGTCCATCGTGGCGATCAGCACGCCCAGCGTGGTGTTCGACAGCACGACCCACTTGTAGCCGGGCCCCGGCGGAGTGTCCTGGTGGCGGGCCGAGCGCAGCGAGCCGGGCCACGCGCCGGACGGCGTACGCGCGCTCACAGCCGTTCCGCCAGACGTCCGAGCAGCGGCAGGGCCGCCGCGAGGGTCGCCCGCTCCGCGGCGGAGAGCTCGTCGATCACCGCCGCGAGCCGCTGCACCGACTCCGAGCGCCGCTCGGCGAGCACGGCCCGCCCGTCCTCGGTGACGGCCACGATGCTCCGCCGCCCGTCCGCGGGGTCGGGGGTACGGCCCACCAGGCCGCGCTGTTCGAGCTGGGCGAGGGTGCTGGCCATGGCCTGCGGCCGGACCCGCTCCATCTCGGCGAGCGCGGTGGGGGAGTCCGGCCCGTCGGCGGCGAGGCGCGCGAGCACGGACACACCGGAGAGCGAGATGTCCCCCACGGCATGGGCCTGCCGCAGTCGCCGCGTCACCCGCCCGACCGCGAGCCGCAGTTCGGAGGCCAGTCGGGAGGTCTCGTCCGCTTCCATGTCTACTAACAGTAGGTTTATCAGCCTGGACTGCTCAACCAATCGTCAGTAAATCCGACCTTCGGGGAGACGGCGCGGACAGGGAGGTAAACCGGCCGGTTTACCTTGTTCGGGAGCAAGGACGAACGGCCGGCGTACGCTCCCCGAGAATCGGTGCGGATCGCCCGGCGCCACGAAGGACGGCCACCTCCTGCGCGGTCCGAGCGGCCACTGCACCGGCCCGGACTGCGGTCCCGTCGTGCTGGGCCTGGAGGTCGCCCAGGAGCTCGACGACGTTCACGAGGACAGACCGAGGGGGTCGCGACAGGACGGAGCAGCCCAACCCGCACCACCCGCCTCGGACGCCTCACCGGCCAAGGTGATCGAGGTCGTTGCGTTCGTCCGGGACATGTTCCACGCCGGTCTGGCCTCCGACGTCATCCGGGACTTCCTGCCCTGCGCCCGAGACGAGCACCCACGTGGAGACTGCGCCGAACTCCTCGCCCGCGTCCGACAGGTCCGCGACGAACTCGCGCGGCAGGAACACCACATCGCCGAGCGGCGCCGGCCACTGGACACCTATCTCGCCGACGGCTATGAGGCGCGCCCGGTCTCCCCGCTGCCGGCCCGCACCGAAACCGTTCGGTAGGCGGAACGGAACCAACTGGACGCGGTTGACACAGAACACAGCGACCGGGACGCGGGGCGACGCCGAGTTCTCCCCGGGCGACGGCACGACGGACGCCGCGCCCTGCTGCGAGACACCGTCCGGTGGGCGGTGATGACGGGCTGACTCCGGCCGCGAGCGGTCAGCGGAAAAGGCGGAAGGCTCCGCGCACCTGCTCGACGAGCGACTCCGCCCACCTCGCGGAGGCGGGCACGCCCGGACGTGACGGTACCGCGCACGCCGTCGGGCGGCGCCGACCCCACCGCCTTCCACGGCCTGCGCTCACCACGGCTGCGCTGTTGAGCCTTGCCGCCGTCCCCGCCGGTCGTGTCGAACCCCGAAACCGGCCCCCACCGGAAGGAAAGGAGCCAGAGCCGCGGTCCGGGAACCGGTGGCTGTTCAGACCTGCTGCTCGAACTCCAAGGCTTCGTACCGGCGCCCTGCGATGTCCCCGCGTGTGCCGACGATCAGGGTCTGAGTGAAGACGTCATGGTCGATCGACTGACCGTGTATCTGCGCGAGGAGGACGAGATCGCCCTCGTCCGGAGCTGACTGCCACGGGCTGGAGAAACCGCCCAGTTGGACGGCGACCCCGTGTGAGGCGCCGCCCGCTGCCGCTTTCCGCACGGCGTCCTCGAAATCGTCCAGGATGTCGTCCCGGTCCGCGCCACTGTCCAGGAACGCGCTGGTCGCCGGGGAGTCGCGCCAATCGGGTGAGACGGTCAGTCCCGGCACCGGATACAGAACATCCGGCTGGTAGACCCTGACCTGCTCCGGCTCCCCGTCGAGCTCATACGTCGCCGAGCGTTCCGTGGTCCGCACGCCTGCGGGAACGTGGAGCACCACCGACGACTCCGGCTCGTACTCGATCTGGGTGAAGAACAACAGGCTCCCGTCGGACGGCAGCCCGATGTCCAGGGCTTCACGGGGGAGCGCCGCGCAATCGACGGTCAGCACCAGAGGGTCGCGGCCATCGGGCCAGTCGACGCCGTCCGGCAGGGAGGGGAGGCCTCCCGTGCGCGCGGCAGGACGGGCCTCTTCCTGCTGGGCGAGCGTCAGGCCCTGGAAAGCGACCAAGTGGAGGCACGGCCGGGAGCCGACGAGCAGCTCCTGTGCGACCGGCCCAGGAACGCCATGCCTCGCGGCCGTCCGGAGAACGAGCTCTTCCACGATCGGAATAGTCATGCCCCGATCATGCCGGGACCCACTGACACCGACGGACCCCAACTCCCTTCCCAGAAAATGCAGTTCCGCCTCGCGCCGCACGACCGGGCTCCCATGCCGGCGGCGGCGTCCTCCCACGCGCGGAGCGCCTCCTCCACGCGTCCCCAGTCCGGATTCCGGTGCTCGCGCACGGCGGCTGCCGCCTTCGCGGTGTCCGTCTCCAGGGCCTCGGCGAAGCGCTCCGCCTCGGGGGCGGGACGGCTGTCGGCCCGCGGGACCTGACCCGCCATGAGCGGTGGGCGGTTGACCGCCGCGCGGGTCCGGGTAGGCATGGTGCCGGGACCGGTGCCGGTGGGCGGCCGGGCATCGTATGAGGAAGGGCGGACAGCGCATGACGGCGTCGTCTCAGCCGTACACCCGTGTCATGGTCGAACTCGGCGAGCGCTCCTACCCCGTCGACATCGGGCCGGGCGTCCGGCACTCGTTGGCCGGAATCCTCGCCGGGCTCGGTGTGCGGCGGGTGGCGATGGTGTCCGCGCGGCCGGAGAAGTGGCTGCCGGACCCGGGGGTGCCGTCGGTGGTGCTGCGGGCCCGGGACGGCGAGGCGGACAAGACCCTGGCCACCGTGGAGGAACTGGGCCGTGCCTTCGTGCGGTTCGGGCTGACCCGCTCCGACGCGGTCGTCTCCTGCGGCGGCGGCACCACCACCGACGTCGTGGGACTGGCCGCCGCGCTGTACCACCGGGGGGTGCCCGTGGTGCACCTGCCGACGTCACTGCTCGCCCAGGTGGACGCCAGCGTGGGTGGCAAGACGGCCGTCAACCTCCCCGAGGGCAAGAACCTGCTGGGCGCCTACTGGCAGCCGGCCGCCGTGCTGTGCGACACCGACCATCTGCGCACGCTGCCCGAGCGGGAGATGCTCAACGGATACGGGGAGATAGCCCGCTGTCACTTCATCGGCGCCGGCGACCTGCGCGGGCTGCCGCTGCCGGAGCAGATCGCGGCGAGCGTGGCACTCAAGGCGTCGGTGGTCGCAGCCGACGAACGGGACTCGGGACGCCGGCACATCCTCAACTACGGCCACACGCTGGGACACGCCCTGGAGATCGTGACCGGCTTCACGCTGAAGCACGGTGAGGGGGTGGCGGTCGGCACGGTGTTCGCGGGCCGTCTCGCGCTGGCCCTCGGCCGGATCGACGCGGCACGGGCGGCCGAACACCTCGCGGTGGTGCGGAGTTACGGCCTGCCGACCGCGCTGCCGGCCGGGGTCGACGCGCGGCGCCTGATCGAGGTGATGCGGCTGGACAAGAAGGCGACGCACGGGCTGACCTTCGTCCTGGACGGCCCGGACGGCCCCGGGCTGGTGTCCGGGGTGCCCGAGGAGACCGTTGCCGCGACACTGACCGAGATGGATCGGACACCTGGCTGAACTACCCCGCCGACAGGCCCCGGGCCAGCAGCACCGCGCCATGCAGGGAGGACAGCCCGCCCAGCAGCGCGGGACGTACCGGGGGCAGCGGGTGCCCTGGGCGTTGAAGGACCGCGGTCCGCTCGGCCACCATCGGCACCAGGTCCGGCACGGCCGCGGCGAAGCCGCCGCCGATGAGGACCAGCGCGGGGCGCGTCAGTTCGCAGATGCCGGCCACGGCCACGGCGAGCGCGGCGCAACTCTCCCGCAACGCGGCCACGGCCCACGGCTCGCCGTCGGACACGGCCTGACGGAAGGGGGTGAACCGCACCTCCGCTCCCCGGTTCCGGGCCGCGCGGCGCAGCGTCGCCGGGCCCGAGGCCGCCGCCTGCACACAGCCGCGCCGTCCGCAGTCGCACAGCGGTCCGTCGCGGTCGACGACGAGGTGGCCGACCTCGCAGGAACCACGCCCCACGCCGGGAACGGGGCGCCCGGCCAGCACGAGACCGCCACCGACACCGGTGCCCACGCCGAGGTAGAGGAGGTCCGCGCAGCCGGCCGCGTCCGCCTCGGCGAGGGCGGCCAGGTCACCGTCGTCGGCGCACGCCACCTCGGCGGCGCCGAAGAGCGCGGACAGGGCGGCGCCCAGGCCGAACCCGGCCCAGGCGGGGCGGCCCGGCCAGACGGTGACCGTGCCGGCGGCGTCGAGCGTGGCCGGCAGGGCGACCCCGACGCCGCGCAGCTCCTGCGGACGACCCGCGCACAACTCCCCGACGTGCCGGGCCAGCAGGCCGAGATCGTCGTCGGGGCGGGAGGCCCGGCCGGCCCACCGGAAGGACGACTCCTCCACGCCACCGTCGTCGTGCTCGACGCGCAACGCCACCTTCGTGCCGCCGATGTCGATGCCCAGCCGGCCGGCGGCTCCGGCGGTCAGGCCGGCACCTTCTCGAGCAGGGCGCGGGCGGCGAGCCGGTACCCCAGTGCGCCGAGCCCGAAGACGACGCCGGACGCCAGCGGCCCGGTCACCGACTCGTGGCGGAACTGCTCACGGGCCCACACATTCGACAGATGCACTTCTATCCATGGCCGCGGATAGTTCGCCAGGGCATCACGGAGACCCCAGCCGGCCATCATCAGGGCGGCCGGATTGATGATTGCGCCGACGGTGTCGTAGTTCCCCTGAATGGTGCGGATGATTTCCGACTCACCGTCGAACTGATAGGAGTCCACTTTCCAGCCGCGCTCCGCGACCTCTTCTCCCACCCAGTGTTCGATGTCCCGCAAGGTATCGGTTCCGTATATCTCGGGCTGGCGGGTTCCGAGTATTCCGAGATTCGGACCGTTCACCAACAACAGCCTGCTCACAGCACACCTCACCTGGTTCGTCACGGACTTCCATCTATAGCACGGGCCTCGCGGCGCGCGCCCCGCCGAATCCGCGGGAGCCGTTTTGAGGGGCTTCTAGGGGGGTGTTGAGGGGGAATGACGCGGCTGCCGTCGGCGGGTTAGCGTGCTAAAGCGATCTCCTCTGCATATCGCGTCGAGGGAAGTGTCGAGGGAAGTGGGGAAAACATGGGCAAGGGTGTGCGTCTGGAATCCGAGCTGCCCGGCTGGCCGCAGTACGACGACGCGGAACGCGAGGGACTGATACGGGCGCTGGAACAGGGCCAGTGGTGGCGGATCGGCGGCGGCGAGGTGGACGCCTTCGAGGCCGAGTTCGCCGCCGCCCACGGCAGCCCGCACGCCCTGGCGGTCACCAACGGCACACACGCGCTGGAACTCGCCCTCGAAGTGCTCGGCGTCGGCGCCGGCTCCGAGGTCATCGTCCCGGCGTTCACCTTCATCTCCTCCTCGCAGGCCGCGCAGCGGCTGGGCGCGGTGGCCGTGCCGGTCGACGTCGACCCGGGCACGTACTGCGTCGACCCGGCGGCGGTCGAGGCCGCGATCGGACCGCGGACCGCAGCCATCATGCCGGTGCACATGGCGGGCCAGATGTGCGACATGGACGCGCTGGGCAAGCTGTCCGCCGACTCGGGCGTACCACTGGTCCAGGACGCGGCCCACGCGCAGGGCGCGCGGTGGCGCGGCCAGCGGGTCGGGGAGCTGGGCTCTGTCGCCGCGTTCAGCTTCCAGAACGGCAAGCTGATGACCGCCGGTGAGGGCGGCGCGGTGCTCTTCCCCGACGCGGAAGGGTACGAGAAGGGCTTCGTGCGGCACAGTTGCGGCCGGCCGCGCACCGACCGCGGCTACTTCCACCGTACGTCCGGTTCCAACTTCCGCCTCAACGAGTTCTCCGCGTCGGTGCTGCGCGCCCAGCTCGCCCGGCTCGATGCACAGATCGACACACGCGAGGCGCGCTGGCCGGTGCTGAGCCGGCTGCTGGCCGAGATCCCCGGCGTCGTCCCGCAGGCACTCGACGAGCGCGGTGACCGCAATCCGCACTACATGGCGATGTTCCGGGTGCCGGGCATCACCGAGGAACGGCGCGCACGGGTCGTCGACACCCTCATCGAGCGGGGACTGCCCGCGTTCGTCGGGTTCCGCGCGGTCTACCGTACCGACGCCTTCTGGGAGGTTGCGGCGCCGGAGCTGACCGTGGAGGAACTGGCCCGCCGCTGCCCGCACTCCGAGGCCCTCACCCGGGACTCCGTGTGGCTGCACCACCGTACGCTGCTGGGCAGCGAGGAGCAGATGCACGAGATCGCCGCCGTCATCGCCGACGTGCTCGCGAGCGCATGAGCGCCCCGTCCCCGGCCCTGCCGCCCGTCCGCACCGCCGTGATCGGCCTGGGCTGGGCCGCCCGCTCGGTCTGGCTGCCCCGGCTGCTCCGCAGCCCCGCCTTCACCGTGACCGCCGCCGTCGACCCCGACGAGCGCGGCCGGGCCGCCGTCGCCGGCTCCCTGGGGGCGGACGCGACCGGGCTGTCGGTGCTGACGGCCGTCGCCGACCTCGACCCCGCCGAGGTGGACCTCGCGGTCGTCGCGGTCCCCAACCACCTGCACTGCGCCGTCGCCTGCGAACTGCTCACCAAGGGCATCCCGGTGTTCCTGGAGAAGCCTGTCTGCCTGACCTCCGAGGAGGCGGAACGGCTGGCCGCCGCGGAACGCGCGGGCGGCGCGATACTGCTGGCCGGCAGCGCGGCCCGCCACCGCGCCGACGTAAGCGGCCTGTACCGGGCCACCGAACGCCTGGGCGAGATCCGGCACGTCGAACTGGCCTGGGTACGGGCGCGCGGGGTGCCCGACCGGGGCGGCTGGTTCACCCAGCGGTCGCTCGCGGGCGGCGGGGCGCTGGTCGACCTCGGCTGGCACCTCCTCGACATCGCCGTACCGCTGCTGGGCACCGCCGCCTTCCGGCACGCCATCGGCACCGTCTCCGCCGACTTCATCACCCAGGCATCCTCCCGGGCCGCCTGGCGCGACGACGACAACGATGCCGAAGGCGATGGCGACGCGGCCGGGGGCGGCGGCACCGACGTCGAGGACACCGCGCGTGGCTTCCTCGTCACCGACGACGGCCGGTCCGTCGTCCTGCACGCGAGCTGGGCCTCGCACGAGGCGGTGGACACCACCCGCGTCACCGTCGAGGGCAGCGCGGGCAGCGCGACCCTGCGCTGCACCTTCGGGTTCAGCCCCAACCGCCTCGGGAAGTCCGTGCTGACCCGCACCGCCGACGGCACCACGCGCGAGCTCGCTGTGCCCACGGAACGGGTCGGCGCCGAGTACGACCGGCAGCTCGCCCTGCTGCCCGGCCTGTTGCACGACCCGGCCGCACGAGGCCGGGCGATCGCCGAGGCGCGCCGCACCATCGGCGCCATCGAGCGGGTCTACTCCTCGGCCCGCACCGTCCAGGAGGTCCGGGAGTCCGCCCCGGTGTGACCGCACCGGTGCGCGCCGTGACCACGTTCCACGGGAGTCCCCGATGATCAGCCAGTCCGTTCCTTCCGTCCCTTCCCCTTCCGGCGTCACCTCGGTGGTCTTCGACCTCGACGGCGTCCTCGTCAACAGCTTCGCGGTGATGCGCGAGGCGTTCACCCTCGCCTACGCGGAGGTCGTCGGGCCGGGCGAGCCGCCGTTCGAGGAGTACAACCGGCATCTGGGCCGCTACTTCCCCGACATCATGCGCATCATGGGGCTGCCGCTGGAGATGGAGGAACCCTTTGTCCGCGAGAGCTACCGGCTCGCCCACCTGGTGGAGGTGTTCGACGGCGTGCCGGAGCTGCTGGGGGAGCTGCGCCGCCGGGGGGTCCGGCTGGCCGTGGCCACCGGCAAGAGCGGCCCGCGGGCCCGTTCGCTGCTGGACACGATCGGTATCCGCGACCGGTTCGACGCTGTCCTCGGCTCGGACGAGGTGCCGCGGGCCAAGCCGGCGCCCGACATCGTGCTCAAGGCGATGGACCTGCTGGGCGCCGACCCCGGGCGGACGGTGATGGTCGGCGACGCCGTCACCGACCTCGCCAGCGCCCGCGGCGCGGGTGTCACCGCGGTGGCCGCGCTGTGGGGCGAGACGGACGAGGCGACGCTGCTCGCCGCGGACCCCGATGTCGTCCTGCGTCACCCGGCGGAACTCCTGGCGCTGTGCCCGGCGGTGCCGGTGTCCTGACACTCAGGGCGTCCGGCACCCCGGATGCGTCGACGGTGGTGCGGAGGGCGGCCGGGACCGGCAGCGTTCCGCACCGCCGTCTCCTGTGCTCACCGGGGAGCGAACTCCACCGGCAGGGACGTCAGGGAGCGGATGAACGGGTTGGGCTTGGCGCCGACCTCGGCGGCCGGTACGGCCAGGCGCAGGTCGGGGAAGCGCAGGAACAGGCTCTCCAGCGCGGTCTGCGCCTCCACGCGGGCCAGCGGCGCGCCGATGCAGTAGTGCACGCCCTGGCCGAACTGGAGGTGCATCACGTTGCCCCGCGTGAGGTCCAGCCGCTCTCCGTCGGTGACGTGCGCGGGGTCGGAGTGGGCGGCGTCCATGTCCAGCAGCACCTGCTCGCCCGCGGCTATCGTGACGCCGCCGATCTCGACGTCCTCGTTGGCGAAGCGCACGACGAGGATGCCGGGCCCGGCGTGCCGCAGCAGCTCGTCCAGGTTCCGGCCGGCCAGCTCGGGGTCCGCGCGCAGCAGGTCGAGCTGGTCCGGCCGGGTCAGCAGCGAGAAGACGGCGTTGCTGATGAAGCTGCCGGTCAGTTCGTAGCCGGCGATCAGCATCATGCGGGCGGTGGAGACCACCTCGCGGTGGCTGAGCCGGTCGTCCTCGTGCGCCGACATCAGCGCGCTGATCAGGTCGTCCCTGGGGTCCTCGCGCCGCTCCTCGGCCAGGTTCTCCACGTAGGACCACAGTTTCGCGGAGGCGTCCGCGGAGCGGGCGGCGGCCTCCGGGTCGAACGGCGGCAGCAGCATCAGGTCGGCCCACTGGTGGAACTCGGTGCGGTCGGCGATGGGCACGCCGAGCAGCTCGCAGATCACCTGCATGGGCAGCGGGACGGCCAGCGCGGAGACCAGGTCCGCCCGGCCGTCGGCGGCGACGGCGTCCAGCAGACTGTCGGTGATCTCCCGCACGCGCGGCCGCAGGGCTTCCACCCGGCGCGCGGTGAACGCCGTGCCCAGCAGTCGGCGCAGCCGGGTGTGCTCGGGCGGGTTGGTGCCCATCAGCGTGTCCTCGAACAGCCCGCTCACCGGGGTCTTCTGCCCCTGTGAGGCGGCGTAGGCGGCGGCCGGGCTCATCCTGGGGTGCGCGAGGCACTCACGTACCTCGTCGAACCGGGACACGAGCCACGCGGCGGTGCCGTGCATCTCGATCCGCCGCGGCGGGCCGTTCTTGCGCAGCTCCTCGGCGACGCTCTGCGGGTCGAGGATGCGCATCTCTTCTTCGGGTGTCTGAGCCATGGTTACGCGATCTCCTTGTGAGTAAGCGGGTCGGTAAGCGGGTCAGGGGGCCGGGTTCGGGCTGCGGGCGGGGATGACGTAGGCGGGATCGGCTGTGCGGGGCGGTTCACGCCGGGCCAGGGCGGCGTCGAGGGCGGGCCGAAGCCGGGCGGCCTTCGCCTGCTCGACCCGCTCGTGCCGCTCCTTGAACTCGGGCATCACCTCGCGGGCGAACAGCTCCAGCGACTCGCAGACGTGCTCGTGCCGGGTCCCGCCGCCCTGCACCAGGAAGATCGCCTGGTCGAGGCCGGCCTCCTCGTGCTGCCGCAGGAACCGCCGGATCTGCTCCGGGGTGCCCACCGCGCCGCGCGCCGGGTTGCCCAGCGGCATACCGGGCTTCCCGAAGGCGGCACGGCCCATGCCGTAGCGGTCGCGGTCGCGCTGGAACGTCTCCCACAGCCGGGTCCGGCCGGGGGCGGCGGCGCCGAAACCGGCGTAGAAACCGAGTCCGAAGTTGAAGAACTGGACGCCGTCGGCGCCGCGTTCCACGGCGGTCGCCTCGTCCTGGTGGCAGAACATCGGGATGGTCGCGGCGACCTGCGCGTTGACCGCGAACCCGGCGGGCACGCAGTCCGCGGACTCGATGCCCTCGTAATAGGCGTCGACCCACTTCCTGGTCTCGGCCGGGCCGAAGAAGGAGAAGTTGAGCGCGCCGAGCCCCTTGGCGGCAGCGAGCCGGATGGCATCCCGGTTGCCGCAGGCCATCCACATCGGCGGGTGCGGCTTCTGCCGGGTCTTGGGCAGCACGTTGCGGACCGGCGCCGAGACGTACTTGCCCTCGTACCCGGCGAACGGCTCCTCCACGAACATGCGGGCCACGGCGTCCACCGCCTCCGCCCACTGGTCCCGTTTGACGGCACGCTCCACACCGAACCCCGCCAGCTCGGTGGGGGTGGTGGACTCGCCGGTGCCGAACTCCACGCGTCCCCCGGACAGCAGGTCCAGCGTGGCGATCCGCTCGGCGATCCGCGCGGTCGGGTTGAAACCCGGCGGCATCAGGGCGACGGCGTGCCCGATCCGGATACGGCTGGTGCGCTGGCTGACCGCGCCGAGGAACACCTCCGGCCCGGACATGTGCGAGTACTCCTCCAAGAAGTGGTGCTCGGGACACCACACATGGTCGAAGCCCAGCCGGTCGGCCAGTTCTATCTCCGCCAGCATGTCGTGGAAGAGCCGGTATTCGGAGTCCTCGGTCCAGGGACGGGGCAGCTGGGCACCGTACAACAGGCCGAACTTCATGGGCGCATCTCTTTCCTCTGCCGGCGGTCGGCCGGGAACGGGGACGGAGGCGGGGCTGGGGGCGACGGCACCGGACGGGTCAGTCGCGGCCTTCCCAGTAGGTGGCGATCACCTCGGCACGCTGTGCGGGGTCGACGAGGACGGAGACCTTCTCGTGGCCGTCCTCGACGGTCGTGAACATGTTGCTGGTGAGGAACACCTGTCCCCGCTCGGTGGCACGCCGGCGCCGGCGCATCGCGGCGAGGATGGCCGGCCCGTTGCCGCCGCCGACGCCCTCCCAGGCGTCGTAGGTCCGGGGCGCGGTGGTGAAACGGTAGGTGGTGCGCCAGTCGTGTCCCAGCGTCTTGGCCTGGAGCACGAGGAACCCGTCCCGCCGCACCAGCCGGAACGCGCAGCCGTACTGCCACTGCGGCTCGTCCTCCACCAGCCGCAGCGGCTCGGTGAAGCAGAGCCCGGCGTGTCCGACGTCGGCCAGCCACTCCTCGCCGTCGATCCGGACGAGCATCAGCATGTGCTCCGGGTCGGGTGCGAAGGTGTTACCGGGCAGGTAGGTGCCGCCGCTGAGCACGTCCAGGTCGTAGCCCAGTTCGCGCAGGAGCCGGGCGAACAGGGTGTTGAGCTCCAGGCACATGCCGCCGGCGCCGGTCGGCACGATGGCCTCGAAGGCCTTGTCGACGTCGATGTCCGCCATGTTCACCGCGCTGAGCCGGTGGGTGTGCGCGGTGTCGTAGGGGACGGACGTGAGGTGACTGCGGTGCAGCCGCCGCAGGTTCACCAGGGTCGGCGCGGGTGGCCGGTCGAATCCCAGGCGTGCCAGGTAGGCATCGGTGCTGAACATGTGCCATCCCTTTCTCGTTCGCATCGCGCTCGCTATGAGTTCGCGTCCGTGTCCGCGTTCGTATCCGCGTTCGGAACGCTCAGTTCGTCCCGCAACTGCCGGGCCAGCATCCGCAGAGTCGGGTGGTCGAAGACGAAGCTGGGCGGCAGCCGCAGCGCCGTGTGCCGGGCCAGGCGGTCGCGGAGTTCCACCGCCATCAGGGAGTCCAGGCCGATCTCGGTGAACACCACGTCCGGGTCGAGGGCGGTGGACGCCGTGTGCCCGAGGACCTGCCCGGCCTCCCGTAGCACCAGGCCGAGCAGTACGCCCTCCCGCTCCTCCGCGTCCAGACCGGCCAGCCGCGCGGACACCGGCTCCTCCTCGGCGGCGACCGCCGGCGCCCGTCGTGCCGGGGGCACCAGGGTCCGCATCGGCGGGGCGACGGGTCCGGCGGCGGCCTGGGCGCGCAGGGCGGTGAGGTCCAGTTTCATCGGCACCACCACGGGCAGGCCGGTGCGCAGCGCGGCGTCGAAGAGCTGCATGCCCTCGGCGGGTGCCAGTGCGGCGACGCCGCCCCGTGTCGTCCGGTGCCGCTCGGTGGCCGCGAGCCGCCCGGTCATACCGGTACCTGCGGCCTGTTCCCACATGCCCCACGCCAGCGACACGGCGGGCAGGCCCGCGGTGCGGCGCCGGTGCGCGAGCGCGTCGAGGTAGGCGTTGGCGGCGGCGTAGTTGCCCTGTCCCGGGTTGCCCAGGACACCGGCGGCGGAGGAGAACAGGACGAACGCGGCGAGTCCGGAGTCCCGGGTCAGCTCGTCCAGGTGACGCGCGCCGTCGGCCTTGGCCCGCAGCACTGTGTCGAGCCGCTCCGGCGTCAGGGCGGTCAGCACCCCGTCGTCCAGCACACCCGCCGCGTGCACCACGGCGGTCAGCGGTGCGTCGGCGGGCACCTCGCCCAGCAGCGCCGCCACGGCGTCCCGATCCGCGACATCGCACGCCGCGATGCGTACCCGGGCTCCCGCCGCCGCCAGTTCCGCCGCGAGTCCGGCGGCACCGGGGGCCTTCTCCCCGCGCCGTCCGGCCAGCACCAGACTCCGCACCCCGTGCACCGCCACCAGGTGCCGGGCCACGACCGCGCCGAGGGCACCGGTACCGCCGGTGACGAGGACAGTGCCGTCGCCCAGGCCGCCGTCCGGCACGTCACCCGCCGCCGCTCGGACGAGCCGCCGGGTGAACCACTGACCGTCACGCAGGGCCAACTGCGGCTCGTCGGCGGCAGGGAGCTGAGCGAGCGCTCCGGTGCCCCAGTCGGTGCCGGTACCTGTGTCGGCGTCGAGGAGGAGGACACGCCCCGGGTTCTCCGCCTGCGCGGAGGCCATCAGACCCCACACCGCGGCCGTTGCCGGGTCGGCCGACTCGCCCTCCCGGACGGCGACGGCGCCCCGCGTCACCACGACCAGCCGGCTGGACAGCAGCGACGGCTCGGCCAGCCACGCCCGCGCCACCCGCAACGCCCGTCCGGTCACCTCCCGCACATCGGCTGCCGCACCGCGGAGGTCCAGCAGCAGTGTGTCCGGTGTCTCGGGCGCGGCGGACAGCCGGTGCACGTCGCCGGCGTCGGCCACCGGCACCGGACGGAGGGCCCGGGACTCGCCCCGTGCCCGCACCTCCTGCCAGGCGACGCGGAACATCCGGTCCGCCGTGGCCGCCGTCCCGGTGAACTGCCCGGGGTCGACCGGCCGGGACACCACCGACCCGAGCGACGCGATCGGGGCACCGGTACCGTCGGCCAGTTCGAGGGTCATGGTGTGCGTGCCGCTCAGGGTCACCCGGACCCGCAACGCCGAGACACCGGACGCGTGCAGCGTCACGTCACGGTAGGCGAAGGGCAGTACCAGCTGTGGCTCGGACTCGTCACGCTCGTGGAAGGCCAGGGTGTGCATGGCGGCGTCGAGGAGCGCGGGGTGCAGCCCGAACGCCGCCGCCATGTCACGGTGCTCGTCCGCGAGGGCCACTTCCGCGTACACGGCGCCGTCACCGCGCCAGGCCGCCCGCAGCCCCTGGAACACGGGCCCGTAGCGGTACCCGGCCTGCTCCAGACCGTCGTACAGCCCCTCGATGTCCGCCGGGTCCACGGCCACCGCGTCGGCCGGCGGCCAGACCGTCAGGCCGACCGTCGCCGCGGCCGTGGCCGCGACCACGTCCGTGTCGTCCGCGGGGCGCAGAGTGCCGGAGGCGTGCCGCGTCCACGGCGTTCCCAACCCGGCGTCCTCGGCACGGGAGTGGACGCGCACGGCGCGTCGGCCGGCGCCGTCGTCAGCCGCGACGCTGACACGCACCTGCGCGGCGGCGCCCTCCGTGAGAACCATGGGAGCCTCCATCACCAGCTCCTCGACGGCACCGCAGCCGACCTCGTCACCGGCACGCAACGCCAGCTCCACGAAGGCCGCACCGGGCAGCAGTACCGCCCCGGCCGCGACGTGGTCGGCCAGCCACGGGTGCGTGGCGAGCGACAGGCGCGAGGTGAACAGCACCTCACCCGACTCCGGTACTTCGACCACTGCGCCCAGCAGCGGATGCCCGAGGCCGTCCACCCCGGCGGCCGATACATCACCGGCGGCACCGGGGCCGCCCTCGCCGGTCAGCCAGTAGTGCGCGCGCTGGAAGGCGTAGGTCGGCAGCTCGGGCATGAGCGGGGGACGGGCCGTGGTGCCGTGGAGGACGCCGAGGTCGACGGGGACGCCGGCGATGTGGAGTCGGGCGAGGGCGGAGGTGAGGGTGTGTACCTCGTTGCCGTCGTGGCGCAGTGCGGGGACGAGGGTGGTGTCACTGTCGTGGTCGAGGTTTTCGCGGGCCATGGCGGTGAGGGTGCTGTCGGGGCCGAGTTCGAGGTAGGTGGTGACGCCGTGGTCGGCGAGGGTGTGGATGCCGT
>NZ_JBEYFC010000059.1:0-28317 GCF_040634175.1 Streptomyces sp. NPDC007162 | reverse complement strand
GTCGGCTCCTTGGGTCTTCGGGGCGGCCAGGGCGGTGTCGGGGCGTCAGGCGCGGTTCGCCTTGCGGCGCCGCGTCGCGACGACGATCGCGCCGCCGCCGGCCAGCAGCACGGCCGCGCCGCCCGCGAGGTAGCCGGTGCTGGAGCTGGCGCCGGTGTGGGCGAGGTCGCCGCCACCGCCGCTGCCGGAGTCGGTGCTGGGGGCCGAGGCCGGGGTGGTGCTGGACTCGGACGCGGAGGGCGACGGGGTGGCCGTACCGGTCGACGAGCTCTCCGAGGGCGCCGGGGTGGTGGTCTCCTCGGCCGGGGTGGACGGCTGGGCCGGGGTGGACTCCGTCTGCGAGGGCGCCGGGGCGGACGGGGACGGGGAGGGCGACGAGGACTCGCTGGTCGAGCAGTCCTTCGTGCCGCCGTTCCAGGACGCGATCAGCTTGTCCTTGATGACCGCGTGGTCCGGGCCGGCCGGCAGGTCACCGTGGACGAAGCCGTCGTTGGCGTCCTTCTTGCCGTCGAACTTGACGGCGCCCCGGTAGAGGTCGATCTGCGCGAAGCAGCCGGCGTCCGGGACCGCGATGTCCAGGGAGTCGGTCTGGCCCTGCTTGACCGTCACCGAGTCGAAGTCGACGAAGATCTGCTCGCCGGAGGTGGCGAAGGTGGGGCCGTGCGCGATGTAGGAGGCGAGCGAGGCGGTGCAGCTCGCGGCGCCACCGGCGGCGCGGACCTTCAGGTGCACCTTGCCGTCGTCGGTGACCTTCAGGTTCTGGTCGTCGACCCTCACCGAGTCGAAGAAGTCCGTGCCGTTGATCGAGAACTGGCACTTGTCCGTGCCGGTCTCCGTGCCGGCCCCGGTGCCGGGGCTGTAGTGGCCGCCGGAGTTCCAGCCGTCGCCGCCGGGGGCACCGCCGTGGGCCCAGGCACCGGACGCGCCCGCGATGGTGGCGGCACACAGAGCGAACGACGCGACGCCCGTCCCCAGCAGGCGGCGCGCGGTGACATGGCTGGCTATGGACATGGATATCCCATCGTGCGGAAAAGCCGCGGAAGGCAGCGGAAACGAAGGCACAGCGAAGAAACACCGGGCCCGTCGGTCACATGCGCCACAGTGTGCGGCCCATGGTGGTTGGCCTCGCCGAGCCCTGTCAACCTGCTCTGAAGCAAGGTTTGTTGAGAGAGCATCACAACTCCCTCACACAGGGAACGAACGGTTCCGGCCGGGGTGAAGGTTCGCTTTCACGGCAATATGGACAGACTTCCTGTCGGTGTCTTCTCCGTCCGAGTCGCTCCGTCCGAAAGGAACACGCGTGGTCGACCTCTCCTCCAGGAACCCCGACTGGTGGCGCCAAGCGGTGATCTACCAGGTGTATCCGCGCAGCTTCGCCGACGCGGACGGCGACGGGCTCGGTGACCTCAAGGGCATCACCGAGCGGTTGTCCCACCTGGGCGCGCTCGGCGTGGACGCCCTGTGGCTCAGCCCGTTCTACCCGTCCGAGCTCGCCGACGGCGGCTACGACGTCGCCGACCACCGGAACGTGGACCCGCGTCTGGGCACCCTCGACGACTTCGACGCGCTGGCCGCCGAGGCGCACCGGCTGGGCCTGAAGGTGATCGTCGACGTCGTCCCCAACCACACCTCGCACCTGCACCCCTGGTTCCAGGAGGCCCTGCGGGCCGGTCCCGGCTCCCCGGCCCGGGACCGCTACGTCTTCCGCCCCGGCCGCGGTGCGCACGGTGAACTCCCGCCCTCCGACTGGCAGTCGGTGTTCGGCGGCAGCGCCTGGCAGCGGGTCCCGGACGGCGAGTGGTACCTGCATCTCTTCGCACCCGAACAGCCCGACCTGAACTGGGAGCACGAGGAGGTCCGCACCGACTTCCGCACCACCCTGCGCTTCTGGTCGGACCGGGGCGTCGACGGCTTCCGGATCGACGTGGCCCACGCCCTGGTGAAGGACCTCGCCGCACCGCTGCGGGACGTGGCGGAGTTCGGTGCGACCGGTGAGGAGGCGCTGGAGCGGGTGCCGCCCGGCACCCACCCCTACTGGGACCGTGACGAGGTGCACGAGATCTACCGCGACTGGCGCAAGATCTTCGACGCCTACGCCCCGCCCCGCACGGCCGTCGCCGAGGCCTGGGTGCCCGGTGCCCGCCGCGCCCTGTACGCCCGCCCCGACGAACTCGGCCAGGCCTTCAACTTCGAGTATCTGCAAGCTCCCTGGGATGCGGACGCGCTGCGTCAGGTGATCACCGACTCGTTGGCCACCGCCCGCGCGGCCGGCGCCTCCGCCACCTGGGTGCTGTCCAACCACGACGTCGTACGGCACGCCTCCCGGCTGCTGCTGCCGGCCGGCACCGACGAGAGCGCCTGGCTGCTGTCCGGCGGCCACGCCCCGGCGGTCGACGCCGAACAGGGCCTGCGGCGGGCGCGTGCCGCCACGCTCCTGATGCTGGCGCTGCCCGGCTCGTCGTACGTCTACCAGGGTGAGGAACTCGGCCTGCCCGAGGTCGCCGATCTGCCCACGGCGGTCCTCCAGGACCCGATCTGGGAACAGACGGGCCATGTCCGCAAGGGCCGCGACGGCTGCCGGGTGCCGCTGCCGTGGACGACGGGCGGACCGTCGTACGGCTTCGGGGCGGGCGGTGCCTGGCTGCCGCAGCCCTCGTGGTTCGCGTCGTACGCGGTCGAGGCGCAGGCCGGTACGGAGGGCTCCACCCTGGAGTTCTACCGCACCGCGCTGCGGCTGCGCCGCAAGCTGCTCGACGGCGAGACGCTGACCTGGGCCGAGGCCCCCGCGGGTGTGCTGCACTTCGCCCGGTCGGACGGCTGGCGGTGCGTCACGAACGTGTCGTCCGCGCCGGTGCCGCTGCCGCCGGGCGAAGTGCTGCTCGCCAGCGTGCCGTTGCCGCTGGACGGCACGCTGCCGTCCGACGCCACGGTGTGGCTGGGCGCCTGACTCAGCCGGCCGTGGGACTGGGGGTCCCGCCGTTGCCGACCCCGGCGCCGCTGCCCGTGAAGCCCGGCTCGCCCGGCAGCGCCGGCGGCTTGGTCGTGCTGTTGACCGGCGGGGTGAGCACGACCTGCGGCTGGCCCGGGTCCGGCGGCGGCGGGGTCAGGTCGGTGGCGGGCAGCTTCGGCGCGGTCGTCTCCTGGAAGAGGACCGAGGGGAAGTCGACCAGGCCGGTCTGCTCCATCACCGTGATGTGGTCGAGGACCGTGGCGTTGGCCTGGTCGGCGAGGGTGCGCACCAGGGTGTTCTCGGTGGTGGAACGGATCTTCGCGATGGTGTTGAAGATCGAACCGTGCGTCACGCGCAGGATGTTGGCGAAGTCGGTGTCGAACTTCTGCCCGCTGTCCGCGGTCAGGGTGCTGACGAACCCCTGCTGCTGCGGCGAGGCCACGTTGGGGATGGCGATGTTGAGCATCTGGCTGATCTTGCGGCAGCTGATGTCCAGCGCAGCGTGGCCGTCGATCAGGTGCTTGCTCGCGGTGATGACCGCCGGGTTCGTGCCCTTCTTCAGGCCGAGCTGGCCCACCGGGTACTCCCAGAGTCCGGCCGCGCGCACCTTGACCACGAAGTCGCGGTCGCCCTCGGTCAGCGGGCCCCACTGGGTGTTGGCGATGACTCTGGTGGTGGCGCTGGACGTGGTGTTCACACCCAGCATGCTCGGGTAGGCGAGCGCCGCGAGGGTCAGGCTCAGAGCTCCTCCCACGAAGAGAGTGCCTGTCGCGTTACGCGAAAAGGGCATCGGTACCTCCGGCCCGGTCGGGGGTCCCGCGTGCGGCGGGGTCGGACGCAGAGAAGTACGGACAGGGAAGCGCCGGAAACCTTTTGGTTTGGCAAAGAACTTGTGAGGTGTTGCTCGAAGGGTTTCGTCGGCTCCCCATGTCTTCCTCAGGGGACGGTGATGATTCCCCCTGGTCCATGTGGTCATGACAAAGCTGCGGGCAGGCTTCGCCGCATGCCCCCACACTCCGTGCTTCCCGTGCTGCCCTACCGCAAGCCCACCAAGGGCCGCGACTACTGGGTCTTCGACGACGTCCTGCCCGACGCGGACGCCGTACGGGAGCGCTGTCTCGCCAAGGACGACTGGGTCCAGGGGTACCCGTACACCTCGGAGACCTGGCCCGGTCTGCGCACCATGCCGGGTCTGGAACCCGCCGAACTCGACGTCGTGGAGGGGCTGGTGCGCCAGGCCACCGGCGCCGGGAAGCTGTGGGTGCAGCAGGCACCCGGCGGCGGCACCCTGAACCACAACTGCGTGCAGGTGGTCGGCGAGGGCGAGAGCGAGCCGCGCCCGCACACGGACTCGCGGGCGCTGTGCCGGTACGCGGCGGTGCTGTACCTGAACCCCGGGGTGGCCAAGGACTGCGGCACCGCGTTCTACCGCCAGTCGCTGCCCGGCGGCCGGCTCGGCGGCAACGTCGTGCAGGCCCCGCACACCAACCTGGTCGAGGCCCTCGGTACGCGGTTCGTGCCCGGCGACCACTTCGAGGAGGACGTCCGCGTCCCGCACAAGTACAACCGGCTGCTCCTCTACAACGCCAACCTCGTGCACAGTGCGACGGGTTACGCCGGGAAGACGCTGGCGGAGAAGCGGATGACGGCGGTGTTCTTCTGGATGGCGTGAGCGGCGCCGTTCTGTAACAGCGGGCGTGACGTGACCACGACGGACCCGTGACGGTGATCTCCGAACTTCCCCTGCGGGGGCGGCATCGAAAGGGGTGTCCGGCAGAGAGCCGGGAAGAACGCACCGCTGGGGGACCCCATGTCGAACCGTCGTCCGCACCTCCGCAAGACCGCCGCCGCCCTGACCGGTGCCGCCGCGCTGATGGCTCTGCTCACCGCGTGCAACGGCACCGCTTCGGGGTCGGTGAACTCCGACGGCGGTACGGCCGCGCCGGCGGCCGGCGACGCCACGGGGTCCGGTGCGAACGGCGGGTCGGGGTCGACGGGCGGTTCCGGTACGACCGGTGGGTCGGGCTCGGCCGGCGGGTCCGGGTCGGGTGCCGCTGCCACGTCGACGGGCGGGACCGGCTCCGGGAGCGGGAGCGGCACGTCGGGCCCGGCCGCCTCCGGGGGCTCCTCCGCCGGTGGTTCCGCCGCGGGCTCGGTGGCCGCCTGCCAGGCCGCCCAGATCGGCTACTCCTGGGCCGACACCGGCAGCGGCAGCGGCCAGAAGCAGGCCGTGGTCGCGCTCACCAACAAGAGCGGCCACACCTGCACGATGTACGGCTTCCCGGGCGTCGACCTGGTGAACAGCGGCCGGCAGTGGTCGCTCCGGCGGACCGACGCCGCCCCGCAGCGGGTCACGCTGGCGAGCGGCGCGGCCGCCCACTTCACCCTGACCTACCTCGTCGCGGAGCAGGGCGACTCCACCGCGTTCACCCCCACCACCGTGGTCATCACCGCGCCGAACCAGCGCACGTCGTACGACCTGCCCTGGCACGGCGGCGCGCTGGTGCTCCAGGACGGCGCGACGCACCCCGGGACGTACGTCGGACCCGTCACCCGTTAGGCGCAGGGCGTCGCGGCCCGCGATAATCGGGTCATGGCCCGACCGCACCCGCCCGCCGGACGCCCCCACCGGACACCGGCCGCCGCCAGGTGAAACTCACCGAGCTGCACCGGCGCCTGCTGCCCGACGTGCTGTCGGCCGGTGCCGCCTGTCCCCTGGCGCTGACCGGCGACTACGCGGCCCAGGCCCACGGTCTGTTCGACCGCCCCGGCCGGACCCTCGACGTCGCGACGCAGCACGCGGCGCCCATGCGGATGATCGCCGGCACGGTGGCGGCGGGGCTGCGCGACCACGGCTGGGGCGTGGTCGCCCGCGAGACGGACCCGCTCTCCGCCCAGCTCATGGTGACCGACGTGGTCTCGGGGGACGAGGGCGAGGTCGACATCCTCAAAGAGGCGCTCTGGCACCCCCCGGTGCGGACGGAACTCGGTCTGACCCTGTCCCTGGAGGACGTGGTCGGCATGCGGGTCTGGGCCCTGACCGACCGCGGCCTGCCCCGTGACCTGCTGGTCGTCCACGCCGCGGCGGACCGCTGGTCCCTTCCCGACCTGGAGGACCTGGGCCGCCGGCACGCCCGGGACACCTTCGACCTCGCCGACCTCCAGGCCCGGCTCACCGGCACGGAATGGATGGACGACAGGGAGTTCACGGCCCTCGGCCTGGACGCCGGGGCCCTCACCGGTCTCCGGCACTGGGCCCAGACCTGGGCGGACGACATCGCGGAACGCCTGATGGAGGCCCGGCCTCCGGAGGACTGACCCGTACCGGGTGATCGTCGTGCGAACGGTCCGCCGTCCGGGATCCGACGAAGGCAGAGCCGATGACCACGCAGACCCACCCCGTCGATCACGAACTCGTCCGGGCCGCCGCGCAGGTGGCCCGCACGCGCTGCCGGGGTGACAACCACACCATGGCGGCCGCGGCCCGCGCCCGGGACGGCCGGATCGTCACGGCGGTGAACGCCTACCACTTCACGGGAGGACCCTGCGCGGAGCTGGTCCTCATCGGCGCGGCGGCCGCCCAGGGCGCCTACGACCTGGACACCGTCGTCGCCGTGGGCGACCGCGACCGGGGCGTCGTGCCCCCGTGCGGCAGGTGCCGGCAACCTGCTGCCGGAGACCTACGTCTGGGCCGACCACCAGCTCGATGCCGCCGCGGACCAGCCCGGTCCGCGTTGAACACGCAGGCGCCGGTCAGCCCGTGGGCAGGCCGACGCGGTCGCGTTCGAGCGCCGAGCGGAGCTCCGCGAGGACCTGTACGGCGGCCGGTCCCGAAGGGCCGCCGAGCGTGCCCGCGGTCAGCTCCGCCAGCGTTCGGGTGAAGGTCTCCTCCGCCGCCTCGACGAGCCGCAGGCCGTCGTCGGTCAGGTCGAGCAGCGACGAGCGGCGGTCCGCCGGGTTGGTGCGCCGTACCACCCAGGCCTGCTTCTCCAGGCGGTCGGTGCTCTTGCTGGTCGCACCGATCCCGATGGCGAACTCGACGGCGAGGTCCGCGACCCGGGACCCCGGGTGGTCGCGCAGGAAACGCAGGAACTCGAACTGCGAGGTGACGATCCCGTGCTGCGCGCGCAGCCGGTCGTTCAGCGCGTTGTACAGGCGCGTCTCGCAGCGGACGAGGTCGGAGAAGAAGCCCGGGAGGTCCACCCGGCCACCGCTTGACTTGGATGCCATGGCATATATCTTAGCCTAGATTCCTAGGCATATAGTTCCTTGGCATGCAGCGTGTGGAGGCGACGATGAGCAGGCGACAGCGCGCGGAGATCGACGCGATGGTCCGGCGGCCCCGGCCCGAGGGCCCCCGGCCGGTGGCGGAGCTCCGTGCGGGGTTCAGGGAGATGATGGCCGGGATGATCGTCCCGGCCGGGATCCGCACCCGGACCGTGACGCTCGGCGAGCGGCCCGCCGAGCTCGTCGAACCGGTCGGCGCCGCGCGGGCCGGGACGGTCCTCTACTTCCACGGCGGCGCCTACGTGTTCGGTTCGCCGAGGACGGCGATGTCGCTGACGGGCAACCTGGTGGACAGGACGGGGTTCAGGGCGTTCTCGCTGGACTACCGGCTGGCCCCCGAGCACCCGTTCCCGGCCGCGGTCGAGGACGGGCTGAGCGCCTACCGCGCTCTTCTCGACAGCGGCGAGGACCCCTCGGCGATCGCGCTCGCCGGGGACTCCGCCGGGGGTGGCCTCGCCGTCACCACCTGCCTCGCCGCCCGCGACGCGGGCCTGCCGGTGCCCGCCGCGATCGTGGCGTTCTCGGCCGGGCTCGACATGACCCGGACGGGCCGGAGCATGGACGGCAAGGCGGGGGCCGACCCGTACTTCACCCGTGCGGAGCTGGCGCACACCGGGGACATGTACCTCGCGGGACAGGATCCGCGCCAGCCCCTGCTCAGCCCCGCCGTCCTCGCCGACCTGACGGGCTTCCCCCCGATGCTGCTGCAGGCGGGCACCAACGAGGTACTCCTGGACGACTCCACGCGCATGGCCGAGCGCGCGAGGGAGGCCGGGGTGGACGTCGTCCTGGACGTCACCGCCGACGTTCCCCATGTCTTCCAGGCCTTCGCAGGTGTCCTGGAAGAAGCCGACGAGGCCCTGGACCGAGCCGCCCTCTTCCTCCGCCAGCGCATTCGCACCAGCGCCACGCCCCCCACGCCGACGGACTGAACCCGGCGGAGGACCGGGGGTCTCCTACGGAGGGTCGAGGGAGTGGGGGAGGGAGTGGGGGTGGGGTGGGTGTGAAGTCGGGTGCGGTGCGGTACGGAGCTAGGGGTCGGTTGCCCGTTCGGTCGTCAGGAGGCGCGTCGTGAGCAGTGTTGCCATCGTGGGGGCCGGACCGGGGCTGGGGGCCGCGGTCGCCCGGCGCTTCGGGCGGGAGGGGTTCGGGGTGGCGCTCGTCGCCCGGGACGGCGGGCGGCTCGACGCTCTCGTCCGGGAGCTGTCCGGGCTCGGCATCGAAGCCCGGGGGTACTCCGCCGACGTGCGGGACCCGGACGCCCTCGCCGCGGCACTGGCGCGGGCGGCGCAGGAGCTGGGGACCGTCGAGGTGCTCCAGTACAGCCCCGTGCCGCAGGCGGACTTCATGCGGCCCGTGCTGGAGACCACCCACGCCGACCTGCGCGGGCCGGTCGAGTTCTCGGTGTACGGGCCCGTCGCCGCGGTGCAGCAGGTGCTGCCGGGCATGCGGGAGCTGGGACGCGGGACCATCCTGTTCGTCAACGGGGGCACCGCCGTCATCCCGCACCCGGACCGGGCCGGAACCTCCATCGCCTTCGCCGCCGAGAGCGCGTACGGGCACCTCCTGCACGACCGGCTCGCCGGGGAGGGCATCCACGTGGGGCAGTTGGTCGTTCCGGGGGCGATCGTGCCCGGGCACCCGAGGAAGGACCCGGCCGTCCTCGCCGAGACGCTCTGGGGGATGCACCGAGACCGGCACGGGTTCCGGCACTACGCCGACGACCTGGAGAGCTGACCGGCGGCACAGCCGCCCCGGCACCCGCCGCCGTGCCGTTCGGGCAAATCTGCGCAAACATCATTTGTGGGCCAAAATGGTGTTCGGCCTGATTGCTCCCCACCGGGAGCCGGCGATGGCTAAAGGGGGCCAGCGATGGCTGTGGAAATTCCTCCGCTCCTCAAGCCCTCCCGGCTGAGAAGCCGTGGAGGCCTGCTCGGTGAGTGCCTGGCAGAGTTCCTCGGGACCTTCGTCCTGATCTCGTTCGGGTGCGGTGTCGTGGCCACGGCCGTCGCGGCACTGCCCGGGTCCGGGCGTGCGGCGACGCCCACGACCATCTTCCTCGCCGCCGGCGACTGGCTCCTGATCACCTGGGGCTGGGCCTTCGCCGTCACCTTCGGCGTCTATGTGGCCGGTGGCGTCAGCGGTGCCCATCTGAACCCGGCGGTGACCCTCGCGTTCGCCGTGCGCCGCAGGTTCCCCTGGGCGAAAGTGGTGCCCTTCTGGGTGTCGCAGGTGCTCGGCGCGCTCACCGGCGCCGCGCTGGTCTACCTCGTCTACCACGACGCGATCAGCGCCTTCGACGCCGCGTCCAGACCGCCCAAGGTCGGCGGGCACACCGAGGCCACCTTCTCGATCTTCGCGACCTTCCCGGCGCCGTACTTCCACGGCGGGACCTGGGGGCCGCTGATCGACCAGATCGTCGGCACCGCCTTCCTGGTCATGCTGATCGTCGCGGTCATCGACATGCGCAACACGGCCGTGGGGGCCAACCTCGGGCCGTTCATCATCGGCCTCGTCGTCGCCGCCATCGGCATGTCCTACGGCGCGAACGCCGGCTACGCCATCAACCCCGCCCGTGACTTCGGGCCGCGGCTGCTCACCTGGCTCGCCGGGTGGAAGAGCTACGCGTTCCCGGGGGACGGGGCGTGGTTCAGCGGCTACTGGTGGATCCCGATCGTCGGTCCGCTGATCGGCGGCGTGATCGGTGTGCTCGTCTACGACCTGTTCATCGGCGACGTGCTGCACGCCCGGCTCAAGCTGGGCGAACTGCCGGAGCCCGGCCGCACCCGGCCCACCGTGGACGAGGACTGACGGCCGGGGCGGTCAAGATTCCGCCGAGGCATCCGGCGATGGCTCCGCCTGCCGGCCCAGGCGCTCCACCAGTTGCTGTGCCTTGGTGACCCCCGTGTCGATCTGCTCGGCGTACTTGCCGTCGGTCCGTTCGTCGATCAGGTCACCGGCCTTCTCCAGGCCGCTGTCGAGGACGTCGCCGTGCTGCCGGGCGATGTCCTCGGCCTTGTCCTTCGCCCTGTCCGCCAGGTCCTTGAGTCCGTCGAGTCCATCGAACATGCCGGAATCGTCACCGGAGAAGGCCCGTTCGGGCAAGACGGCGCCTGAGGCACCGGTGAGGGCGTGCGGGGAGCGGGCCGGCACGTGAAGTACCGTCACGAGGCAGTTGCCGATCCGGGACCCGACGGCCGAGCGGCCCCTTCACCCCTGGAGACACGCCATGAGCACCAGTCCCCTTCTGACCGGTCTGCGCGAGCGGCTGCCCGAGCTGCGCGCACTCTACGAGGACGTGCACGCGCATCCGGAGCTGTCCTTCCAGGAGGTGCGGACCGCGGCCCTGGTCGCCCAGCGGCTGCGGGCGCAGGGCTGGGAGGTCACCGAGGAGGTCGGCGGCACCGGGGTGGTGGGCGTGCTGGCCAACGGGGACGGTCCGGTCGTCCTGCTGCGGGCCGACATGGACGCGCTGCCGGTCACCGAGCAGACCGGGCTGCCGTACGCGTCGACGAACGACGGGGTGATGCACGCGTGCGGGCACGACATGCATGTGGCGTGGCTGCTGGGGGCGACCGGGCAGCTGGCCGCCGTACGGGACGGGTGGCGCGGGACGGTGGTGGCGGTGTTCCAGCCGGCCGAGGAGGTGGGCGGGGCGCCGAAGGTGCTCGCGGACGGGTTCGCCGACCGGTTCCCGCGGCCGGACGTGTGCCTGGCCCAGCATGTGGCGGGCGCACCGGCCGGTCTGGTCGGGACCCGGGCCGGGGCGTTGATGGCGGGCGCGGACAGCCTGCGGGTCACGCTGTTCGGGCGGGGCGGGCACGGGTCCACGCCGGAGGCGACCGTCGATCCGGTGGTGCTGGCCGCCGCCGTGGTGATGCGGCTGCAGACGGTCGTCTCCCGGGAGGTGGCCGCGGGCCAGCAGGCCGTCGTCACGGTCGGCTCGATCCACGGCGGGACCAAGGACAACATCATCCCGGACAGTGTCGAACTGAGGATCAACATACGGTCCACCACGGCGGCCGTACGGGAACGGGTGCTGGCGGCCGTCGAGCGGATCGTCCGGGCCGAGGCCGCCGCCTCCGCCGCGCCGCGGGAACCGGAGATCGTCCCCGTCGACTCCTTCCCGGTCACCCACAACGACCCCGAGGCGACCGAGGCCGTCCAGACCGCACTGGCCGCCGAATTCCCCGGCCTCACCTTCGAGTTGACCTCACCGGTCCCCAACAGCGAGGACTTCGGCACCTTCGGTACGACCCTGGGCGCGCCCTCCGTCTTCTGGTTCGTCGGCGGCACCGACCTGGCGCTCTACGCGGACGTCGACCTGGAGTCCCTGGTCCGCGACGGCATCCCGCCGCAGATCCCCTCCAACCACTCCCCGCACTTCGCCCCCGTCCCGGACCCGACGATCGAGACGGGCGTACGGGCGCTGCTCGCGGCGGCGGCCCACTGGCTGGCCCCCTGACGCCCCCTGCCTCACCGGGGCCCCTGCTCCAGGGCCGGGCGCAGGTCCGTGCGGCGGCGGATGCCCAACTTGCGGTAGGTGTGCGTGAGATGGGTCTCCACGGTGCGACGGGCCAGATGGAGCAGCGCCGCGATCTCCCCGTTCGTGCGTCCCTCGGCGGCGAGTTCCGCGATCCGGCGCTCGCTGCCGGTGAGGGAGGCGGCGCCGGTGCGGCGCCGGGGCGACCGGGCGCCACCCTGCCGCAGACTTCCCTCGGCCAGCTCCACCAGCCGTACGGCGCCCAGTCGTTCGGCGTGCCCGGCGGCCTCCCGCAGACAGTCGCGGGCGAGGGCCGCCTCTCCGGCGGCGGCCAGCTGGCGGCCGAGCGCCAGCAGGGCCAGTGCCGGTTCGGTACCGGCCGGACCGGCGTCCCGCAGCAGTCGTACGGCCTCCTCGGTGAGTTCCAGGCCGCGCCGGCCGCCGGTCGCCGTACCGAGGACGCGCAGGGCCCGCCCCACCGTGCGCGGGGTGTCCCAGACGCGGGCCAGCCGCAGCTCCTCCTCGGCGAGGGCGATGGCCTCCAGGGGGCGGCCGAGGGCCAGCCGGCACTCGGCGGCGGCCGTCCGCCAGGGGGTGACCAGCGGGCTGACCACCTCACGGGCCGCCTGGCGGCGCCCGCACTCCAGGAAGTCGAGCAGTGCGGCGGCCGGGTCACCGGCGGCGGCCCGCACCACTCCCCGCGCGTAGAGGAACCGGTTCAGCTCCCAGGAGTCCGCCGCCTCCCGCAGGTCGAGCCCGGCGACCAGCTCCTCCGCCCGCGCGGTACGGCCCGTCTCCACGAGGGCGACGAGCAGGTGCGCGTGCGCGTTGGTCGGCGTGAGCGACTCGGGGACGGCGGCCGGGCGGGTGTGGTCGGCGCGGGCCGCCGCGATGTCCGTACGGCAGTTGATCAGGGCCTGGTGCATGGGGTGCAGCAGGTCGGGGCGCTGTCCGGCCAGGCCGCGGTCCACCAGCCGGTCGGCTTCGTCGAGTTCGTCGGCCCACTGGGCGACCGTGGCCGCCGTACCGACCAGGAACGGCTCGGTGAGCGGGTCGGCGGGTGCGGCGAGCAGGGTGCGCAGCTCCCGCATCGCCTCCCGGGCCGAGATGAGCCCGGCGGACGCCGAGTGCCGTACGAGCAGGGCCCGGCCCGCCGTGCCGACCAGTTCCGGGGAGCGGTCGGCGGTCTCGGACAGCCGCCGGTAGAGCTCCTGCCGTATCTCCTGGTCCTGGTCGGAGAGGAGTACGGAGGCGGTGTGCAGGGTGCGGGTCAGGTCGGGGCGGCCGGTCAGCTCGCCGTCCACGGACCGCAGCAGTTCGACGGCCTTGCGGGTGCGGCCCCGGCCGGTGAGCGCGGTGCCGAGGGCGACGGCCGCGCGCACCCGGTTCTGGGGGGTGGCGGGCAGCCGGACCGCCTCGGCGAGCCGGGGTATCGCGGCGGAGGAGCGGGGCGCCGCGTACTCCAGTGAGCCCAGTTCGGTCAGCAGCCGCTGCCGGTGGTCGTCGGCGAGGGGTTCCTCCAGGGCGCGGCGCAGATAGGCGACGGCGTCCTCGGCGCGGTCCTCGTAGAGGGCGAGGGCCGCCGCGTCCTGGAGCAGCGGCGGTGCCCAGGGGGAGCCCACCGGGCCGGTCGACAGCAGTTGGCGGGCGACGGACTCGGCCGGCGCGTCCTGACGCAGCATCGCCTCGGCGACGGCCCGGTGCGCGGTGCGGCGGCGGGCCGCGGGGACACCGGCGAGGACCGCGTCGCGCAGCAGGGGGTGCGCGTAGTGCGGGCGGCCGTCGGGGCCGAGGGTGAGCAGGCCGAGGTTGGTCATGGCGGTGAGCCAGCCGGCCACCCGGGTGGGGTCGGCGTCGGCCAGCTCGGCGAGGAGCGGGGTGACTTCGTTGTCGGGCAGGCCGGTGCCGGGGTTCTCCTCCAGGACGGCGAGGGCACGGGCGACCTCGGTGGTGGCCGGACCGGCGCTGTCCAGCCACCAGCGGACGGCCGCCGGGTAGGCGCCGGGGTAGAGGGCGGCGGTCGTCTCGGGGACCTCCGGGTGCCGGGCGGTGTCGAGGTCGTCCAGGAGGGCGCGCAGCAGCAGGGGGCTGCCGGCCGCCGCGTGCACGCAGTCGTCGACCCAGGACCGGGGCGCGTCGGGGAACCGCTCGCGCACCCGGGCGGCGGCGGCCCCGGGGGCGAGGGGGGCGAGGGTGTGGGTGCGGATGAGTGCCGGGGGGAGGGTGTGGGCGAAGCCGGGGGTGGGCGGGTCGAGGTCGTACTGGCTGCGCTCGCTGACCACGAGGAGGATCGGTAAGCGGTCTATGTGCCGGGCTGACTCCACCAGCCAGCGGTGCGAGGGGGCGTCGGCGAGGTGCACGTCGTCCACGGCGACGAGGAGGGGGGAGGCGTCGGCGTAGGCGCGCAGCAGTCGCCAGAGCCCGGCGGCGGTGGCCCGCTCGTCGCCGTCGACCGCGAGGTCCGCGAACTCCGGCACCGGGCCGAGGAGTTGGAGGACGGTGGCGAAGGAGATGGGGGTGTCGGCCGGGGAGCAGCGGGCGCGGAGCGTGCGCAGGCCGAGGGTGGTCGCCTGGGCGGCGGCGGCTTCCAGGACGGTGGTGCGGCCGGTTCCGGTGGCGCCCCGGAGAAGCACGAGCCGGCCGCTGCCGGTCCGCGTGCGCTCGGCTTCCTCGGCCAACAGGTGTGTGACGTCGGCGAGTTCAGGGGACGGATGGGTCATTCCTGGCTCCTCGCGGTGCGCGTGTGGGTTCGGGGGGTTAGAGGCGGTGGAGGTGGGACAGGTTGTGGAGGGGCCACGGGGGCGGGGGCCTTTGTTGCGTGGACGGCACAATTGATACGGGGCTGTGGTTTTCTCCGGCCCGCGGCCGACATGTGACCTCCTCGGTCCCCGACCCGGTCCCACATCTCGTGGTCGCTGTCGTGGTGGTCCACGATTGTCCTTGCCCCTTTGGGCACAGCAGGCTGGAGTGATCCCGCCTGTCACCGTTCCCTCAGGGGTGACGGGCACGTGTCCATAGGGGAAGCGGTTGGCCAGCCACAGCTCATCTGCGTCGGTCGGACGCACGCCCGTCACCGTGTACGCCCCGGACCCCATCTCCCGTGAGGGCGCGCTCAGCCAGCTGCGCCGGCACCCGGAGATCGAGGTCCGCGAGGAGTCCGAGGGCGGCCCCGGCACCGTCGCGCTGCTCATCAGCGACGGCCTCGACGAACCGGTGCTGACCCGGCTGCGCCGGGTGGTGCGCAGCGAGGGCGCGCGGGCCGTGCTCGTCGTCGGGGCGCTGCGCGAGACGGAGCTGCTCGACGTGATCGAGTGCGGGGTGGGCGCCATCGTCTGGCGCCACGAGGCCACCGAACTCCGGGTCGCCCAGGCGGTGCTGGCGGCGGCGCGGGGCGACGGCGACCTGCCCGCCGATCTGCTCGGCAGGCTCATCAACCAGGTCGGCACGCTGCACCGTAACGCCGCCGGGCGTCCGGGCGCCCCGGCGTCCGGACTGTCCGCCCGCGAGGTGGACGTACTGCGGCTGGTCGCCGAGGGGCTCGACACCGGTGAGATCGCCAGCAAGCTGTCCTACTCCGAGCGCACCGTCAAGAACGTCATGCACGGGCTGACGACCCGACTGCACCTGCGCAACCGGGCCCACGCCGTGGCCCATGCCCTCCGCGAAGGCTACATCTGACCGAAGGGGCAGCGGGCACCGGCTCCCGGGCAGCGCGGTCTGCCCGGCGGTGCCTGCGGGGCGCGCCCGGTGGGCGGCAGGATGGAGGCTGGGCGACAGGTGAGCAGGGAGCGGTGAGTTCGGCGTGATCCACGAGGTGGACCAGGTGCTGCGGAACCTGCTGACCGGGGGCGCGCTGGCGGGCTCCGGCATCGACGTCTCCTTCGACGCGCCGACCCGTGACTGGTCGGCCCGTCGCAACGGCCCCGTGATCAACACCTATCTGTACGACATCCGGGAGGACGTGCACCGGCGGCAGCGCGGGCACATCGACATCCGCGACGAGCGGGACGTCGTCGTCAAGCGCCGCCAGCCGCCCCGCTGGTTCCGGCTGTCGTACCTGGTGACGGCGTGGACCAAGCGGCCCGAGGACGAACACCGGCTGATCAGCGCCGTGCTGGCGACGCTGATCCCGAGGGAGCTGATCCATCCCTCCGAACTGCCGGGTTCGCTCGGCGCGCTGGGGCTGACGATCCCGCTCTCCTGCGCCGGCATCCAGTCCGAGGCGCGCTCCCTCGCCGAGATCTGGTCCGCGCTCGGCGGTGAGTTGAAGCCGTCCCTGGACGTCGTGATCACCGCGCCCTTCCCGGCCTACCCGGAGTACGACGCGGGGCCGCCCGTCACCGAGGGCGCCGCCGTCCGGGTACGGGACGGGCTGGACGAGACCGCCCCGGTGCTGGAGGAGCGGGCCCACCGGCCCGGTCAGGTCGCCGAGGCCCGGGCCGCCCGGAAGGGGCGCGCGTGACCCTGGACGTCTCCCTGGAGCCGGTCGCGCCGCTGCTGGCCAGGCTGGCCGGTCTGCGTGAGCGGACCGCCGCCCTCGTCGAGCACCGCTCGGCCGGTGACCCCACGGCCACCGACCCGCTGCGCGGGCTCTACCTCTCCGAGGAGGCGGTACGGCACCTCCTGAGCCCGGCACCGGAACCGGCCGAACTGCCCGCCCTGGACGAGGAGTTCCCCGACCGCCTCGCCGAACTCGCCGTCCGCCTGCGCCTCACCCACCTCGACGCCGCGATCCTCCTCATCGCCCTCGCGCCCGACCTGGACCGCACCTTCGAGCCGCTGTACGGCTACCTCAACGACGACGTCGGCCGCCGTCGCGCCACCACCGGTCTCGCCCTCGACCTGTACGGCGTCCCCGCCCACCTCGCCGGGGCCCGCGCCCGCTTCCATCCGACCGCCCCGCTCACCGCGCTCGGCCTGCTCACCGTGGAGGAACCCGAACGCCCCTTCCTGAGCCGCTCGTTGCGCATCCCCGACCGGGTGCTGGCCCACCTTCTGGGCGACGACACCCCGGCCCCGGAACTGTCCGGACTGCTGCGCGAGCCGTCGTACGACGGCCTCGCGCCCGATCGTGCGGACGGTGGCGCGGAGTTCGTGCGGAGGCTGGCCGGGTGGGCCGGGGGCGGGGCCGGGTTCGTCTACCTGCGCGAGCGGCGGGAGGGGGAGGGGCTCGGGTGTGCGGTGGCGGCGCTGCGGCACGCGGGGGTGGCCGCCTGGCGCTGTACCGCGGCGACCGAGGAGCAGGTCCCCGAGCTGCTGCTGGAGGCGCGGCTGAGCGGGCGGGCGCTGCTCGTCGAGGCCGGCGGTGAACCCGGTCGGCTGGTGAGGGCGCTGGGCACGGCCGCCGAGGACGTCACCGTACTGCTGACCGCCGCCCGCCCCTACGACCCGCAGTGGTGCGACCACCGCGACCCCCTCGTCCTGGAGGTCCCCTCCCAGGGGGCCTCGGCCCTGGACGCCTGGGCGGCCGCCCTGCCCGCCGACCCCGGCTTCGACCTCGCGGCCACCGTCGCCCCGTACCACCTGGGCGGCGACCGGCTCGCCCGCGCGGCCCGCGCCGCGCAGGACCTCGCCGCCTTCGACGGAACCCCGCTGGCCGCCGGGCACCTGCGGCTGGCCGCCCGCCAGCAGTCGGCGTCCGGGCTCGAACAGCACGCCCGCCGGATCCGTCCCGCGGTCGACTGGCGGGACCTGGTGCTCCCCGAACGCCCGCTCACCGAACTGCGGGAACTCGCGCTGCGGGCCCGGCACCGCGACCGGGTGCTCGGCGACTGGCGGCTGAGCGCCGGCGGCGGCCGGGGCCGCGGGGTGCTGGGGCTGTTCGCCGGGGAGTCCGGGACGGGCAAGACGCTGTCCGCGGAGGTGGTGGCGGCCGAACTCGGCCTGGACCTCTACGTCGTGCAGCTCTCCTCCGTCGTCGACAAGTACGTCGGCGAGACCGAGAAGAACCTGGAGCGGATCTTCAGCGAGGCGGACCGCACGGACGCCGTGCTGCTCTTCGACGAGGCCGACGCCGTCTTCGGCAAGCGGTCCGAGGTCAAGGACGCCCATGACCGCTACGCCAACCTGGAGTCGGCGTACCTGCTGCAACGCCTGGAGGCCTTCAACGGCATCGCGCTGCTGACCACCAACCTGCGTGCCAACATCGACGAGGCCTTCACCCGCCGTCTCGACCTGGTGATCGACTTCCCGTTCCCCGACGAGGAGCAGCGGCTGGCCCTGTGGCACCACGGGCTGGCGCACGTCCCGGGCGAGGAGGACATGGAACTGCGGCCGCTGGCACGGGACTTCGAACTGGCGGGCGGCTCGATCCGGAGCGCCGTGGTGACCGCCGCCTACCTGGCCGCCGGCCGTGCGGAGCGGGTCACCGCGGCCGACCTCCTGGAAGGCGCCCGCCGCGAGTACCGCAAGGCGGGCCGCCTGGTGCCCGGCGGCTGGTGAGCCACAGGCCCTAGTCGCCGGACGGGCGGACGATCCCCCACTCCTGGTCGTCGGTGTTCGAGCAGTAGTACAGGGTCAGGTTGGTGTCGTTGCCGCCGGTGCTGAAGCCGGCCACGTCCAGGCAGAGGTTGTCGCTGGCGAAGTTGCGGATCCAGTAGGCGCCGCTGGGCTGCTTGTCGACCCACCAGAGCTGGTTGTCGGCCTTCGTACCGTCGCACTTGTACTCGGTGATCGGCGAGGACAGCTTGGCGGACCCGTAGCCGGGCAGGTCCATGCAGAGCTGGTCCTTGGCGTTGCGGATCTGGAAGAGCGCGGCCGAGCCGGGGCCGCCCTTCGGGTAGCGCACCTCCAGGTCCCACAGCTGGTTGTCGGCGGTGGTCTCGTCGCAGGTGAACTCGCGCACCGGGCCGTCGCTGGTGCCGTTGCCGTAGCCGGGGATGTCCGCGCACTTCTTCGTCGTCGTGTCGCGCAGCAGGATGTTCGTGGCCGGTACGACCGGTTTCGCGGTCTTCTTCTTCGGCTTGGGCGCGGCCTGGCCCTGGCCGCCTCCGCCGCCCGACTGGGTGTCCGGCGCGGCGGGGGCGTCGTTCTCCGGTTGCTGCGCGACCGCTGACGGCGTGGGCGCGGGGGCGGCCACCAGCGGGGCACTGGCCGAGGGGCTGGGTGCGATGCTGCTGACGCCGGCTTCCTGGACCTGTTCCTGGGCGAGGCTCTTGACCTGGGGTTTGTAGTTGAACCAGATCATGGCGAAGGCGATGGCGAGGGCCAGCAGGGTGCCGAAGAGGGTGGCCAGCCAGCGGGGCAGGATACCGCGCTGTACGTAGGTTCCGTCGACGGGCTCCGGTTGCACGCCCGAACGCTGCACCGTCAGCCGGTAGGGCCGTTGTTCCTTGGGTCCGAACCAGATGATTTTGCGGGGTTTGAGGGTGGCGTCGATGAAGGCGGCGCGGCCGGGTTCGATCTGGACGTTGCTGGGGTGGAGGTCGTAGGAGAGCTGGTCGCCGTTGTCGCTGCCGCTGACGGAGGCGGTGAGTTTGGTGTTGCCGAGGTTGTCGATGGCGAGTTTGGGGCGGCCTCGGAAGCGGCCCTTGACCGTGGGTGGGACGAGTTCGGCCCGGAGTTCGGTGAAGGGGGTGATGGTGAGGTTGCCCTCGGGGACGGTGACGGCCTCGGGGTGTTCGGTGGGGGTGATGCGGATGGCGTAGGGGTTGGGTCCGGCGGTGGCGTCGGAGGTGCGCGGTGGTGCGAAGGTGAGCTCGACGGTGCCGGTCGTTCCCGGGTAGAGGCGGAGGGTCTGGGGTTCGACCGTCGTCCAGGGGGCGATGGGCCCGACCGGTTCGAAGCGGTACTCGTCGACGACGTCTCCGGTGTTGCGCAGCCGCAGGCGTACGCGCGTGCTGCCGCCCGGGTCGACGGTCGCGGAGGCGGGTTCCAGGGAGGTCCACAGGCTCACGGCGTCACCGTCAGCTTGAAGGCTTCGAGCCAGAGCGTGTTGTCGAGGGTGCCGACGAAGTCGAGTCCGTTGTTGTCGCTGCGGGGACCCGAGCACCACTGGTCGCCCCAGTCGTGGTCGCGGACCTTCGCGTAGTTGCAGGCGTGGCCGTTGCCGACGTTGTAGGCGAAGCCCTCGATGTAGGGGTCGGACGCCTTGGTGCTGCCGATGTAGTTGTCCTTGCCGTCAGCGGTGATCGCCGTCCAGTCCGGGTTCCACGCGCCCTGGCCGTCGGTGGACCGGGAGTTGTAGTGGAACCAGTTGGCGGCGGAGCCCTGGACCCCGTACACCGCGAGGTTGATGGCCTTGATCGGCAGGTTCTTGCCGACGGTGCCGGACATGGTGCCGTCGCAGACGGGCTTCTGCCAGCCGGTGCCCTGGATGTAGGAGCGGTAGCAGATGTGCCGTCCGGCCGGGTCGTCGGCGGCGAGGCGGTTGACGGCGGTCGCCGCCGTGTCCTGCTTGGGCTTGGCGGTGACGGTCGCCGTCGCGCCCCCGCCCCCGCCGCCCCCGCCACCGCCGTCGGCGCCGGCCCCGGGGTTCGCGGTGGGCGCCGACGGGGGCGTCACACTGGGCGCGGGCGGCGGAGTGGGCGTGGCGCTCGGGCTGGGTGCGATGCTGCTGACGCCGGCTTCCTGGACCTGTTCCTGGGCGAGGCTCTTGACCTGGGGTTTGTAGTTGAACCAGATCATGGCGAAGGCGATGGCGAGGGCCAGCAGGGTGCCGAAGAGGGTGGCCAGCCAGCGGGGCAGGAAACCGCGCTGGACGTAGGTTCCGTCGACGGGCTCCGGTTGCACGCCCGAACGCTGCACCGTCAGCCGGTAGGGCCGTTGTTCCTTGGGTCCGAACCAGATGATTTTGCGGGGTTTGAGGGTGGCGTCGATGAAGGCGGCGCGGCCGGGTTCGATCTGGACGTTGCTGGGGTGGAGGTCGTAGGAGAGCTGGTCGCCGTTGTCGCTGCCGCTGACGGAGGCGGTGAGTTTGGTGTTGCCGAGGTTGTCGATGGCGAGTTTGGGGCGGCCTCGGAAGCGGCCCTTGACCGTGGGTGGGACGAGTTCGGCCCGGAGTTCGGTGAAGGGGGTGATGGTGAGGTTGCCCTCGGGGACGGTGACGGCCTCGGGGTGTTCGGTGGGGGTGATGCGGATGGCGTAGGGGTTGGGTCCGGCGGTGGCGTCGGAGGTGCGCGGTGGTGCGAAGGTGAGCTCGACGGTGCCGGTCGTTCCCGGGTAGAGGCGGAGGGTCTGGGGTTCGACCGTCGTCCAGGGGGCGATGGGCCCGACCGGTTCGAAGCGGTACTCGTCGACGACGTCTCCGGTGTTGCGCAGCCGCAGGCGTACGCGCGTGCTGCCGCCCGGGTCGACGGTCGCGGAGGCGGGTTCCAGGGAGGTCCACAGGCTCACGTCGACACGCTACGGGCGGCCCGTGACGGTGTCGCAGGAACGAGGGCAGCATCAAGTGCCCGAACGAGCCGTTCAGTTGGCCGTCCGGACGAAGGGCCGGGTGCCAGGAGTGCCCCTGCGGCTCTTCAGTCCCGCCGCCGACCCGGGTAGAACGACGAGAGGCGAGAGGACGGTACATGCAGGCATACGCACGCTCAAGCACGGGTTCCGCACCGGACCGCGACGCGGGCCGCGCGCCCCGCCCGTCCGTGCCGCGGCCGGCGACGACGGCCCGGCTGGCGCACCTCTAGGCCACGGCCGGCAACGCGGCGGTCGCCCGTGCCGTGCAGCGTGACCGGCACCAGCACACCGCCGGCTGCGGGCACGTCGAGGAGGAGACGGCCGCCCCGCAGGATGCGGCCGTCCAGCGGGACGCGGTCGCCGAGCGGGACGCGGTGGTGCAGCGGGACTCGGTCGCCGACGCGGTGCGTTCGTCCTGGAGCCCGCTCGAACCGCGTATCCAGAAGCGCGCCGCGGCCGGCCTAGTACGAGAAGCGCCTCAAGGACGCCTTCAAGAAGGGCGACACCGCACGCCAAGATGCCGAAGGTCGGGCACGTGATGATGGTGAAGGCCGAGTCCGACGCGGGCCGGCTCGCGGAGATGCGGGCGACCGGCGACCGCTCCATGCCCTACCACTTCGGCGGTGTGGTGGCGAAGGCCGGCGAGGACTAGGTCACCATGGAGAACTATGCCCGCGAGCAGCCCGGCGGCCGCTCCACCCTCGACAGCGGCGACCCGCTCTGGTATTTCCGCATGTACGGCAGGGAGGCCGGGCGCACCTGGCACGAGTGCTGGGCCACTCCCGGGAACACCAACCTGGTCGGCGCGATGCTGACCATCACGCTGCGCTGAGCATCCGGCGCCGGTACGGCCGACCGGTCCTCGTGTCCTGCCCTTCCGGGCACGCGGACTGCCCTCGGGCAGGCACCTCGGGCCGTTTCGGCGGACGGGCCTCGCGCGTGAGGGTGGGAGACGTTCCTGTCTCGTACCCCGAGGAGAGCAGAGCATGCCGTCCTACCTGTCGCCCGGCGTCTACGTCGAGGAGGTGGCCAGCGGCTCGCGCCCCATCGAGGGGGTGGGCACGTCGGTGGCGGCCTTCGTGGGCCTGGCCCCGACCGGTCCGCTGAACGAGCCGACCCTGGTGACCAACTGGACGCAGTACGTCGCGGCCTTCGGTGAGTTCACCGACGGGTACTACCTCGCGCACTCCGTCTACGGCTTCTTCAACAACGGCGGCACGGCCGCGTACGTCGTCCGGGTCGGCGGCACCTCCGAAGGGGCCGAAGGGTCCGTGGAGGGCGCCAGGTCCCCGGCGGCCGTCGGCGGTTCGGCCGCCCCCGCTGCACTGCCGGCCGGCGAGGCCAAGCAGCTGGGCACCTTCACGGTGAGCGCGGTGGCCTCCGGCGACCTGAGCGTCGAGGTCACCGACCCGGAGGGCGAGGGTCCGGCCGAGCGCTTCAAGCTGGTCGTCAAGGACGGCGGCAAGCCCGTCGAGACCTTCGACGTGACCGCGAAGAAGGGCGGCCGCAACTACGTCGTCACCCAGGTCAAGGAACGTTCCAAGCTCATCACCGTGACCGAGGCCGCGCCCGCCGCGCAGCTGGCCCGTCCGGACAACCAGACGGTGGCCCTCGTGGTACCGACCCAGACACCGGCGTCCGCGCCCCCCGTCGTGGACGCCGGTTCCCACCCCGGCCCCGCCACCTACCTCGGAGACTCCGCCGACCGCACCGGTTTCGGCGGTCTGGAGGCCGTCGACGAGGTGTCCATGGTGGCGGTGCCCGACCTGATGGCCGCCTACCAGCGCGGCGCGATCGACCTGGAGGCCGTCAAGGCCGTCCAGCTCGGTCTGATCGCGCACTGCGAGCTGATGGGTGACCGGGTCGCGGTCATCGACCCGCCGCCGGGCCTCAACGCCCGCCAGATCCGGGTCTGGCGCCAGGAGACGGCCGGCTACGACTCCAAGTACGCGGCCCTGTACTACCCCTGGATCAAGACCTTCGACCCGTCGTCCGGCACGTCCCGGCTGATCCCGCCGTCCGGTCACGTGGCCGGCGTCTGGGCCCGCAACGACGCCGAGCGCGGCGTCCACAAGGCCCCCGCGAACGAGGTCATCCGCGGCGCGGTCGACCTGGAGCTCCAGATCACCCGCGGTGAGCAGGACCTGCTCAACCCGATCGGCGTGAACTGCATCCGCGCCTTCCCGGGCCGCGGCATCCGCATCTGGGGCGCCCGCACCCTCTCCTCCGACCCGGCCTGGCGCTACCTGAACATCCGCCGGTACTTCAACTACCTGGAGGAGTCGATCCTGATCGGCACCCAGTGGGTGGTCTTCGAGCCCAACGACCACAACCTCTGGGCCCGTATCCGGCGCAACATCTCCGCGTTCCTCGTCAACGAGTGGCGCAGCGGCGCCCTGTTCGGGCAGCGGCCCGAGGAGGCGTACTACGTCAAGTGCGACGAGGAGACCAACCCGCCGGAGTCGGTCGACGTCGGCCGCGTGATCTGCGAGATCGGCATCGCGCCGGTCAAGCCCGCCGAGTTCGTGATCTTCCGGCTGGCCCAGTTCTCCAGCGGCAGCGGCGAACTCCAGGAGTAGCGGGCCGGGCGGTCCCCAACCCCCTTGTTTTCAGGCAACTTCAGCAGAACGGGCAGTAAGAGATGAGTCTCCAGCCGGGTGACGCCCTCACATCACACAATTTCGGCCTCCAGATCGACGGCGTGATGGTCGAGTACCTCGCCGAGGTCAGCGGCCTGTCGATGGAGCAGGACGTCATCACCTACCAGCAGAACACGCCGGACGGGAAGAACCACGTCCGCAACCTGCCGGGCGTGAAGAAGAACGGCACCTGCACGGTCGTACGCGGTATGACCCAGTCGTCGTCGTTCACGCAGTGGATCAACGAGTCGATCAACGGCCAGATGGCCACGGCCCGCAAGAACGCCACCATCATCATGATGGACTTCCAGAACACCCCGGTGAAGCGCTACAACCTGCGCAACGCCTGGTGCAGCAAGATCGACACCAGCACGGTCAAGGCGGGCGAGGCGTCCGCGCTGACCGAGTCGGTGACCATCACGTTCGAAGAACTGGTCATCGAGTAATGAGGCGTTCGGCCGGCAGGGCCGGGAGCGTGGGGGCGCCGCTCGCACCGGAGGTGACGGCGCCCCCGGCCGCCCCGCAACCGGAGGCGCCCCGCGAGGTGCTGCGCACGGAGTTCCCGTTCCAGCTGCCCCGCGGGTACGTCGACGAGCAGGGCACCGTCCACCGCGACGGCGTGATGCGGCTGTCGACGGCACGGGACGAGCTGATCCCGCTCCGGGACATCCGTGTCCAGGAGAACCCGGCGTTCCTGTCGGTGGTCCTGCTGGGCCGGGTCATCACCCGGCTCGGCACGCTGCCGCTCATGCACGACGGCATCGTGGAGAACATGTTCGCCTCCGACCTGGCGTTCCTCCAGGACTTCTACCGCCAGATCAACGCGGAGGGCCACACCCGGGCCGCGGTCAACTGCCCGCACTGCTCGGAGCCCTTCGAGGTGGAACTCGGCGGGAGCCGCCTGGGGGAATCGTGACGTACGCGACCGACCGGCTGCACGAGGAGATCGCGTACGTCGCCTACCACTTCCACTGGAACCTCGAGGACATCCTGGACCTGGAGCACGCCGACCGCCGCCGCTACACGGCCGAGATCGCGTCCCTGGTGACCAGGGCGGCGACCGCCGCCGGTACGGAGGGCTGAACGGTGGGCTTCTGGGACCGAGCACGGGGACGCGACCGCGGCACCGGCGGCGATGCCGGGGGTGGGGCGTCGGGTCCGGCTTCGGGGTCGGTCGGAGGGTCGGCCTCGGGGTCGGTCGGGGACGAGGCCCGTGGTGTGGGGGCGCGTCCCGTGGTGGCGGCGGCCTGGTCGGGGCTGCCGCCGATCCAGCGTGCGCTGGGGACGGGTGGCCCGGTCGCGGACTCGGGGTTCGGCGGGCGGTTGCCGACGTGGCAGAACCCGTCGTTCATGGGCACACGCTCACACGCGGTCCTGGACGGCGAGTCGAGCGCGAACCTGGCGAGCGGTGGCGGCGCCACGGGGCTGGCGGGAGCGGGAGCGTTGGGCGGTCTCGAACGCCCCGCGCAGGCACTGCCGTTGGCGGGACCGGTGGGACCGACCAGGCCCACCGGGGCGCAGGGTGGCCGTAGGGCGGCGGTGCCGGTGGTGCCGTTGCGGGCGGTCGGGGCCGGTTCGGCCGGTCCGGTGGGCTCGGCCGGTTCGGTGCAGGCGGGTGGTTCGAGTGGCGGTGCAAGCGGTTCAAGTGGTGTGACTCGTCCCGTGGGTGGGGGTGGGCCGCGAGGGTTCGTGGCGGCTGCGGTACAGCGGGTGCCGTTGATGGGGCGGCGCGGTGGTGGTGCGGTCGCGCAGAGTCCGGGGACGGCGAGGGCCGGAGGAGCCGTGGGGGCCGTGGGGAACGGGGGGAGTACGGCGGCGCTGCCGACTCCTGCCACCGCGCCGGTCAAGGGCGCGGCGCCCGCCGTCCAGCGGTCCACGTCGGCCCCCTCGGCGACTGCCGCTACGGCTTCGGGCGCGGTGCCGGTGGCGTGGGCGCCGCAGGCGACTCCGGCGGCCCCGGCCCCGCCAACCGGCACGCGGCCCACCTGGTCGTGACTGCTCGATCCGAGGAGCCTTCGACCTGCGGTTTTCCGACGCCACGCGGATAAAACCCCGAAGACAAGCGAACCGCCGCAGCGGCTACCGCTCCACCGCACCGGGATCAGTCCGCACAGCAGAACTCAAACACCACCACGAAGCCCCCCGGTCCCGGCTCTCCCGGCCGCACACCACCCCACGGCCGCCGCAGGGGCTGATCCTCGCCCCAGGCCACAACGCGCTGCCAGCAACTTTCCCAGGAAGGGACAGAAACTGCAGACTGGACGGGGCGCCACAGTCGCATTCGTCCAGCAGCGCCCGTACACAGGCAAGCGCAGGAGACAGAACCCCTCGACGGCGAGCGTCTATCGGGCCCTGGCCGAGCACGCCAGCGCGGGGGGGTATCCCGGGGCCGTCGAGGCGGCCCACGCCCACTTCGCTGTCCTTCAACCGCGACCACAGCCCCGTTTAGTTACTCAGAGCTACGTGCCACTTGGCTCCTGCGATGCGCCGAAGCCGGAGTGAAGGCAGTCAAAGCGTCGAAGGCCGCTCTCGCGAAGAGGAACGCGCCCTGTGCGGACGAAGGACCAGGTTTTCGAGGTCGTCTCCGACGGCGGAAACGGCAGCGGCCTGAGGCTGAGCGCGGTCGCCTGCACGCGTGACCAGCGCGTTCATAGTCGCGTGCACGGGAGTTCGGACAAGCGCGACCGTCGCCGACCTCCGCCGACGCGACCAGGCCGCCTGACGACAGCAATTGGCAGAGCACCGGCAACACCGGCAGAAGATCGCCCACCCCGCGCGGCCCAAGGACGCAATGGCCCCGGCTCGTCGCAGACCTCCAGCAGCTCACCAGCTGGGCTCCTGTTTTCAGTCGTCCCATGGCGGCGCGGGCCGTCTCGCGTCGCCAGGTGAAGATCGACGATATGTGACCGATCACCCATCCTTGACGTCTACTAGGCGATTTATTTGGTGAATATTGACTTCCTGGCCGTTTATCTGCCGTCTCTAGACTTTCACTTGGCGATTCCTTGAATTCACGACTTTAGGCCATGCGATTACGGGCCCACGGTAAATCGCTTTTAAAAGTTCCAGGCCATGACTACCTTGGCGTCGGCGTTCCGAACATGTGAGCGGATCTGTGGGGCAATGATCCATGCCCCGGCACTCCGCAACCGGCTTGGATCGCTCCGCCGGCGGTGGGGGGTGCTCGTGCTGGAACGGCGTCATCTACCCACCTGTGACGTGCTCTTCTAGGGGGCTACCACACGTGTCGAAGCTGAGAGCAAGCCTGCGTGCTGTCACCGCTGCTGCGGTCCTGGCCTTAGGCGTGCTGGCCTCGCCGCAGGCGGTGGCTGTCGACCAACCCGCCGTTTCGATCTCGCGTGGAGCCGACGCGACAACGCGAGCTCTTGTCCAGGCCGACCCTCAAGCCGCAGTCGCGGCGGCTACCGTCTGCGGGTCCGGATACACGTTGTTCCGAGCCGAGCCGCTTCCTGATGGTGTGGACCCCAGCCAGCGGCTGGCCACGCTGTACTCCTATGTGAACGCTGGCAAGGGGTGTGCGATCCTCGACAACAATGTCGGGAAGTCGCAGTACATGTATCTGCACGTGTGCAAGGTGGACGGCACCGGTTGCGACACGGACTCCGGGAACTTCAGCGAGTACGCTGGCCCCGTCAACGTCTCCAGTGACGTCTGTGCGCCCGTTACAACCAAAATGGGCCAGAGCTCCAGCAGCTTGTACATCAACTTCACGTCCGAGTATATGTTCAGCTGTGACTGACCACCTGCCCGGCAAGAACCGGGTCTCCGCGCACTTCCTGTTAATAGCCTTGGCAGCGGCACCACTTGCTCTGACCGCCTGCGGCACCCAGACGAGCCACCAGCCCGACGCCTCTACCTCGCTGCGGTCCTCGGTAGCTGCCGGGGCAGCACCCAAGCCGTCGGACACGGCCGACAACCTCAGCAAGGCAGCACAGAAGGCAGCTGCCCAGCGCGCGGCCGCCGCCCCCAGCGGAGATCCCGTCAACCCGACGAACACCGCTGTCCCGGGCCCCGGTGACTACGGGTTCGGCAAGGCCGCGGCCACGGCAGTGGGTGGCGAGGTCATCGCGTACACACCGCGCCTGGAGTCGGGACGGGTCGTTGTACCGCTGACCATTCAAAACACCGGTGGCAAACGTATGACTTACACAGTCACCGTGACAGTCGTAGGCAGCCGGCAGACATCTCCCTTCTCCGTGACCGAGAAGGCTGACGGCGTTTGGCCGGGAACCACGTGGCCGACCAAGGCAGACATCACGGCCTCCGGCCTCAAGGAGGCGGCGGAGAGTTCGAAGATCAGCTTGAAAGTCGTCAAGAACGATCCGTTCGGCAACGCCCAATGACTCGTCATGCACGCCTCGCACCTCGTGCGGGCTGCCACGGACACTCCACCTCTTTGGGGTTCCGCGCCCGGTAACGGAACCCGCGCAGCCGAGTGCATCGTTGTCCTCGGCTGGATCCAACAAACCATCTCAGGCGCTGGAGCCGACAGCCTCGTTCTCGCGGAACGGCAAGGCCAAGGTCCTGTCCTACGGCCACGCACA
>NZ_JBEYFC010000058.1:0-28472 GCF_040634175.1 Streptomyces sp. NPDC007162 | reverse complement strand
GGTAGTACAGCTCCAGCAGCGGCTTGGTGGAGGAGCCGCCGGTGCCGAGGTGGATGTGGCCGCCCTCGGGCGGCCACCGGCCGGAACCAGGCCCACTGCGGCCGGCAGGCCCGCGGCAGGCACCCCCGTGAGGAGCCGACCATGCAGCCACCCGCCGGTGACACCGCTCGCACCCGAGCGACCTCCCCGACCACCGCCCGGCCGGAATCCGCCATCAGCACGCGCGGCCTGGTCAAGAGCTACCCGGGCCCGGACGGCACCACCACCCACGCCGTGCGCGGCCTCGACCTGGACGTGCTCGAAGGCGAGACCTACGCCTTCCTCGGCCCCAACGGCGCGGGGAAGTCCACCACCCTCGCCCTGCTGTGCGCGCTGGCCCGCCCCACCGCCGGACAGGCCACGGTGGCGGGCGCCGACGTGCTCAGGCAGCCGGAGCTGGTACGGCGAACGGTCGGGATGCTCTTCCAGCACAGCGCCCTGGACCCGGACCTGACGGCCGAACAGAACCTGTACATCCACGCCCGCCTCTACGGACTGCGCCGCCACCGCGCCCGCCTGCGCGTCACCGAGATGCTCGAAGCGGTCGCACTGGCCGACCGCCGGCGTTCCCCGGTCCGCACCCTGTCCGGAGGCATGCGACGCCGCCTGGAACTCGCCCGTGGCCTGCTGCACGCGCCCCGGGTGCTGTTCCTCGACGAGCCGACCACCGGGCTCGACCCGCACGCCCGTGCCCAGGTCTGGGAGCACCTGCGCACGCTGCGCGAACGGCACGGCAGCACGGTCCTCGTCACCACGCACTACCTGGAGGAGGCGGAGAACTGCGACCGCCTCGGCATCATCGACCACGGCCGGCTCGTGGCCGAGGGCACGCCCCTCGCGATGAAGGCCGCGATCGGAGCCGACCGGGTGACGCTGCGCACCGGTGACGACCCGGCGGCACGCCGGGTCGTGGAGCGGACCGTGCCGCCCGGCCCCGCCGTCACGTCGGACGCCGACGGGGTCCGTCTTCGCCTGCCCGACGGCAGCGCGTGGATTCCCCGCCTCTGCGCGGCGCTGGCAGCCCACGGCATCGCGGTGCACGCCGCGTCCGCGACCCCGCCGACCCTCGACGACGTCTTCTTCCACCACACCGGCCGCAGCATCCACGTCCCCGGGCCCCGCCCCGAACCGGCCGCCCCGGCTCCCGGCGGGCGCACGGAGGCGACCGAGGAGGCCCCGTGACCGCACCCGCTCTCCCGGCCCCGGACACCTCCGGCGGCACCGGCCGGGCCCCGGCGACCTCCCTGCGCCACGAACTGCGGGCGGTCCACGCCCTGGTCCACCGCGATCTGCTGCGCCTGTCGGCCCAGCGCGTCCACACCGCCCTGATGCTGGTCCAGCCGGTGCTCTACCTCTTCGTCCTCGGGGGCGGTCTGGCCGCGCTGATCCCGCACTCGTCCCTGGGCGTCGGCTACCAGACGTACCTCTTCCCGGGCATGCTGATGATGACGGTCCAGGCGCCGGCCATCATCGTCGGCATCCGTCTGATCACCGACCGGCAGAGCGGCTACCTGCGCGAGCTCCTGATGGCCCCGGTCAGCAGGCCCACCCTCCTGCTCGGCAGCTGCGCCGGCGGCACTGTCGTCTCCACGGTCCAGGGCGCCGTCCTGCTCGCCCTGGGCGGCGCCGTCGGCCTGCCCTACGACCCGCTCCTGCTGGCGCTGCTCCTCGCCGGCCTCGTCCTGGTCTCCTTCACCGTCACGGCGCTGTCCCTGCTGCTGGCCGTGAGCATCGGCCGGCCCGAGATCTTCCAGATGCTGCTCGGCCTGGTGATGATGCCGCTGCTCTTCCTCTCCGGCGGTTTCTTCCCGCTGGAGAACCTGCCGGGCTGGGCCCGCACGGTGGCCGCCGTCAACCCGCTCGCCTACGGAGTGGACCTGCTCCGCCGCTGCATCGGGCTGCGCGTTCCGGGCCAGGTGATCCCCCTGGGCGTCGAGTGGGCCGGCCGGCAGCCGCCCCTGCTCCTGGAAGGCGCCCTCCTGCTGACCGTCGGAGTCGTGGCCCTGGTCCGGGCCGCCCGCCGCTTCGGCCGCCCCGAATGACACCCGAGGACGCGGATCCGGATCCGGGCGGCAGGCCCTAGGCTGAGCGCAGTTGCCGTGGAACAGGAGTGCTCATGCCGCAGATCACCGTCGACTACACCGCCGCCGCGGGCGCGGCCTTCGACAAGGCCGGCTTCGCCAAGGCCCTGCACACCGCCGTCGTCGAGATCGCGGCCGCCAAGCCCGAGGCCTGCAAGACCCTGTTCCGCGCCGCCGACGACACGGCCTACGGCTACGAGGAGGGCGGCCACGCCATCGTGCACGTGACCTTCGGCCTGCTGGCCGGCCGCACCGACGAGACCAAGGCGAAGCTGACCGGAACCACCCTGGAACTGCTCCGCGCCCACCTGAAGCCCGAGGGCCTCGTCCTGCACGCCTCGGCGGAGGTCCGCGACCTGGACTCGTCGTACCGGAAGTACGAGGGCTAGGGCGTAGGCGCTCTCAGCCGGCGAGCGCGATGAGCCGAGCCGCCAGGTCGGCGAACGGCCCGTCCGCCGGCTCGCCCTCCACCATCCGCTTCACCAACGTGGTCATCTCCTCGTCGTACGAGGCGCTCACGGCCGTCAGCGCGGCGAAGTCGTGCACGAGCTGCACCTCCAGCTCGCCGCGCGGAATGCGCCGCCCGTCCAGCCAGATCAGCGCCGTCGACTCGGCGAGCGAGATCCAGGAGCGGATGACGAGTTCGAGGCGGGCCGGGGCCTCGGTGACGCCGAGGTGGGAGAGGATCTGCTCGTACGCGGCCTGCCGTACGGAGTCGATGAGCGCGTTGGTGGCGGAGGAGCCGACAGCGGGGCCGCCGCGCATCAACGCGGCGAAACCCGGCCCGTGTTCGTCGACGAAGTCGAAGAAGCGCCGCATCACACGCAGCAGCCGGGCGCCGAGCGGACCCTCGTGCGGCTCGGTGAAGCGCCCCGCGAGATCCTCCGCGGCCCGCTTCAACGCGGCTTCGTAGAGGCTGAGTTTGCCGGGGAAGTAGTGGTACACCAACGGCCGCGAGATACCCGCGGCCGAGGCTATCTCGTCGATGGAGACCTCGTCCGGCGAGCGGCGGCTGAACAGTTCGAGGGCTACGCCGATCAACTGCTGCCGTCGCTCTTCGACTCCAAGTCTGCGGCGTACCCCGGTACTCATGCGAACACCTTACCGATCGGATTCGGCCTGCCACGGCCCCGACCCGTCACCCGGGTTCACATATCCGGCACAAGCCTCCCGCTTCGCCCCCCCGGACACGCGGATCATTCACCGCAGCCCGCTGATCTCGCTCCCGCCCGCCAGCGTTCCCTTCAAAGTGGCCTGGGCCCCCTGCTTCGCCCTGGCCACCAGCAGCGAGCCCGGCGCCGACGCCGTGACCCCGCCGGTCGCCCGGATCGACGTGGTGTCACGCCCGCCCGCGGCCAGCAGGTACCACTGCCCGCCCCCGGACTTCCACAACACCCCGGCCAGCACCTGCGGATCACGCGGACCGCAGGCGGTCACATCGGTCCCCCTGGCCGCGACCGCCCCGTACCGGCTGCCCGGGGTGCGGAACTGGGCCAGGGCCACCGTGCCATCGCCCCGCCAGGTCTCCGCCCGGGTGCACACCCACGACCCGGTGCCGCCGCCGGCCGGCAGCGGCTGCTCGGCGAACGCCCATGCGTTGACCCCGCGCACCCCCGCCGAGCGTTCCGCGGCCAGCGAGCAGGCGTACGGCGCCCAGTCCCGCGCCACCGCCCCGGAGTCCTCGCCGGTCTTCCCGGGCCGCCCGGCGGTGAGCCGGGCCGGCACCAGTTCGCCCAGGTCGGTCGCCAGACCCACCCCCTGCGCGTAGGTCAGCTGGAGCACGTCCCACGAGGTGCAGGCCCCCTGCTGCAGCGCGCCACTGGCCAGCGGCCCGGTCACCCCGCCGGTCAGCGCGACGTCCGTCGCCGGCGCGTCCGGCTTCATCAGGTCCCGCTCGGCGACCTTGGTCACCCAGGGCGCCGTCAGATAGCGGACGTTGCCGTCGGCGCGGCCGAGGACCAGGGCGCTCGCCTCCAGGCCGGTCGCGCCGTCGACGCGCGCGAAGTCCAGCGCCGCACCCGCGGTGCCGTCCTTCGGCTCGGCGTAGCGGGCGATGCGCAGACCGTCGTAGAACAGCACCACGCGGGCGCTGTCGACGAGGCCCGCGTACAGCAGCTGGGGCGGTCCGGACGGGCCGCCCGTCTGGGTGCCGGGGGTCGCCGAGACGCGGACGGTGGCACCGGGGCGGGCCCAGACCGCGAGGGCGCGGCGCAGCAGTGCGGTGTCACCGGTGAGGGCACCGCGCGCGGGCCAGACGGAGAAGTCGGTGCGGGCGGCCGTCCGCCACGCGGCGGCCGGGACCTTCGTCACCTGGGCGGGGTCCAGGGCGGCCTGGGCCGCCGGGTTCTGCGCGTACACCGGGGCGGCCGCGCCGTCGGCGCCCCAGCCGCCGCCGGGCAGCGCCACCAGCGCCCCGCAGACCGCGAGCGCGGCGGCCGCGGCCAGCGCGGCCCTGGTGTGCCGACGACGACGCAGCAGGTCGGTGGGCCGGGCCTGCAGGAAACAGGGGTCGAACTCGGGGGAGTCGAGCAGCGGGTACTGGGCCGGGACGGCGTTCGCCTCGGCGAGCGCGCCCTCCGGGTGCTCGATCCCGGCCGCCCTGAGGATCCCGCGGATGTCGCCGTCGGGGAGCTGTTCGAGACCGCGCAGCGCGTACGTCGCCCGGGCCGGCCCGGAGAGGGCGGCGAGCCGCTGGTCCAGGGCGAGTTCGTCGGCGCCGCCGGAGCGCGGGAAGAGCCTGAGGCCCCACACCTGGGGAAGCAGCGGCGGCAGCTGGGCGCGGGTGGGCCACGCGGTGAGCCTGAGCGGCCGGCCCGCCTCCAGTGCCGAGCGCACCACTTCGAGGCGGACCAGTGCGTACCCGGGGTCGGTGACCCGGCCCGTGGACTGGGCCGGGACGACGGGGGCCGGCCTGCGGCCCCGGGGCAGCGCCCGCTGGACCAGGGCGTGCGCGGTCAGCACGCGGCGGCCGCGCCCCGGGCCGGGCGGCAGCACCAGATAGGCGAGCCGGACCAGCCGTGGGTAGTGCTCCACGAGCGCGGCCTCGGCCTGCTCGACATCGACGGCCGGACCCGGGGCCCCGGCGGAGGCGGCTGCGTGACGCTGGGCTACATCCTGTGACTGCACGTCCTGGAGAACGAGCGAATCGTTGGTCGGTCACCGCCGCCCGGGTGACCACGGCATCCTGGACCCGCGTTCGATTTGAGCGCCCCGTGCCCCGCAGCCGTATCGAAGGGGAGGGCCCCCGGAGGCACCCCAGGGCCAGCAACGCGACCGGAGGAACAGATGAGGTTGACCCGACCGATGCTCGCGGCGGCCGGCGCCGTGGCCGTACTGGCGCTGGCGGGCTGCGGATCCGGCGACAGCAGTGCGGAGACGAAGATCCCGGTCACCGCGACCGGCAGCCTGGAGAGCCTGGCCGCCAAGGTGAAGTGCACCCCGGACATGCAGATCGACTCCGACGAGGTCCGCCAGGCCATCTGCCAGGTGCCCGCCGGCAAGTTCGTCTTCGCCACCTTTGCCACCGACCGCGGCCAGCGCGAGTGGATCAACGACGCGAAGGACTACGGCGGGTTCTTCCTCGTCGGCCGCAAGTGGGTCGCGGTGGGCACCGACAAGCTGGTCAAGTCTCTGCAGACCACGCTGGGCGGCTGGGAGGAGATCGGCACCGACCACAGCAAGCACACCAGCTGAGGCCGCACGGCACACAAAGAGCCGCACACACGGAAGCGGGCGGTGGGAGAATCCCACCGCCCGCTTCCGTGCTATCCGCTAGTCGGTGCCTACTGGCACTTCTTGCCGGTGTTGATGCAGTTGGCGATCTTCGCCGCCAGGTTGTTCTTGGTGACGCTGATGAAGTCGTCGTGGTCGGTGGCCGCCTTGTGCAGCTGCTCGGGGAAACCGTCCACGGCGTAGGCGTTCTTGACCTGGCCGTTCACGATGCTCGGCTGGGCCAGGTTGTACACCAGGCGCATGGTCAGCTGCGGGATCGCCTTGAAACCGTTCGGGCAGACGCCGCTCGCGGGGTCCGCGAAGGCCACGTGCGTGCGGTGGTTGGCGCTGTCGATGTTCACGCCGTCCCAGCAGCTCTGGAAGGCGAACGTACGCACCACCTGGCTGCCCTGCGGGCAGATCGGGTACTGCGTGGTCAGCTGGACCTTGTTCTCGAAGCCGGTGCAGCTCCAGTGCGCGTTGGCGTTGGCCAGACCGTTCGTGGTGGTCTTGGCGTCACCGGTGATGATGCGCAGGAACTGGGGCATCGCGACGACCTTGCTGGCCGGGCTGCCGACGTACTTGATCTGCGCCTGGACCGGCGTGATGATCTTGCCGACGTTGCCTTCCTTGCCACCGCCGAGCGCGTTCGCGTCGAACTCCTGCTGGCCGTTCTGCTCACGCACGACCGGCCAGTAGTACGCCGAGAGGTCACTCTGGTTCTGGCAGCTGGAGGGGGCGGCCAGCAGCGAGTTGTTCGTGGAGAACGCGTTGACCTTCTGGTTGCCGACGTAGTCGTGCTCGTGGTGCGCGCCGTTGGACACGCCGGGCGCCACGATGACGTTGTCGGTGTTGTGGTTCTTGTTCGCGTTCACACCGCACTTGGTGACGAAGGAACCGGTCGAGGCCTGGGCGCCGTTCTGCGGCTTGCCCTGGACGTTCGCGGCGACCTTCGTGATGTCCACGAAGTCCGCGGCGGTCGGGCCGTTGCCGGCCTGTCCGCCGATGCCCACGTCGACCGGGGTGCTGGCGCTCGGGGCGGCCGAGGCCTGGCCGTTGTTGCCGTTGTTGTTCTGACCGCCGTTGTTCTGGCCGCCGTTGTTGTTCTGGCCATTGTTGTTCTGGCCGTTGTTGTTGCCCTGGCCACCGTTGTTACCGCCACCGCCCGCGGTGGTCTGGTTCGTGGTCTGCGTGGTGCAGGCAGCGAGCTGGGACAGCGAGCTGTTGAACTGCCCGCCGACCCGGGTGATGTCGATCCTGATCCGGTCGATCGTGGCCGCCCGCTTCTCCTTCAGGGGGCCGACGATCGCGTTCTGCACGAAGTTCGCGTCGCCGGCCTGGGCCTGACGGGTGGAGGCGAGCCGGGAGTAGGCCTCGGTGATCTGCTTGTCGAGGTTGGCAAGCTCCGTGGCCACCCCCTGCTTGGCCGCGGCCGGCACGCTCGTCAGCTTCTGGCCGACGTCCGGGCAGGCGATGGTCGCCACCGTGGCGGCAGCGGCCTTCGTGTAGTTCTGGGCGGCGTTGTTCGACTCGTGAGCCGAAGCGTTCATCTGCGCCCAGAGCAGCCCGCCCCCGCCGAGCGCTATGGCCGCCGATGCGGCAATGGCCTTGACAGCCAGCGGCGAGCGGCGTTTGCGTATGTTGCGTCCCATGGAACTCCTCAGACCTTCCTTGCGGGGCGGCATCGAGGCGCCCGACAGGAGTGAAGCGGCGCCCTCTCATACGCACCTCATCTCAGAGGTGTTCAGCCGCCTCACAAATTCATCAGAGATTTGTTACGCACTTGGGGCACAACAGCCGTTTGAGCTGCGGAAGTTCCGGGGAAATCAGCGGTCGCGGTCGAGGTGGGCCAGCACCGCCAGGACGCGCCGATTGTCATCGTCCGACACCTCGAGTCCCAGTTTGGCGAAGATGTTGGAGGTGTGTTTGGCGATGGCCCGTTCCGTGACGACGAGCTGCCCGGCGATCGCCGCGTTCGAGCGGCCCTGCGCCATCAGCTCCAGCACCTCCAGCTCGCGCGGTGTCAAGCGGCCCAGCGGCCGGTCGTCGGCCCGCCGGGCCAGCAGCTGCTGGATCACCTGAGGATCCATGGCCGTACCGCCCGCCGCGACCCGCCGTACGGCGTCCACGAACTGCTCCGCGTCGAACACCCGGTCCTTCAGCAGGTACCCGATCCCGCCGCTGCCGTCGGCCAGCAGCTCCCGCGCGTACAGCTGCTCCACGTGCTGGGAGAGCACGAGCACCGGCAGCCCCGGCCGGTCCTGCCGGGCCCTGAGCGCGCACTGCAGCCCCTCGTCGGTGTGCGTGGGCGGCAGTCGTACGTCCACCACGGCCACGTCCGGTTCCGACTCGGCCAGAGCACGGGCGAGTTCGGGGCCCGACTCGACGGCGGCGGCGATCTCGAAGCCGTAGGCCTCCAGCAGCCGGACCAGTCCGTCGCGCAGCAGGAACAGGTCCTCGGCTAGGACAACGCGCACGGAATCTCCATGGTGACCATGGTGGGGCCGCCTGCGGGGCTGCTGACGGCCAGGACGCCGTCGAATGTACCCAGTCGCCGCTCCACCCCGGCAAGACCCGAGCCCGCGCCGACCACCGCTCCGCCCCTGCCGTGGTCCGTGACCGAGATCCGCAGCATGCCGCCGCCGTCCGCCACGTGATGCAGGTCCACCCAGATCCGGTCGGCACCGGAGTGCTTGACCGCGTTGGTCAGCACCTCGCTCACCGCGAAGTACGCGGCCGACTCCACCGGCGCGTCCGCCCGTCCCCGCAGCTCCACGGTCACCTCCGTCGGCACCGGCAGCCGCAGCGCCAGCGCCCGCACGGCGTCCCCGAGACCGCGCTCGGCCAGCACCGGCGGATGGATGCCCCGGACCAGGTCCCGCAACTCGCCCAGGGCCTCGACGGAGGCCCGCCGGGTCCGCGCGAGCAGCTCCCGCGCCTGCACCGGATCCTTGTCGAGCAGCATCTCGACGGTCCCGAGGTCCATGCCCATGGCGACCAGCCGGGCCTGCGCCCCGTCGTGCAGATCCCGTTCGATACGGCGCAGCTCGGCCGCCGAGGTGTCCACGGCGTCCTTCCGGGTCTCCGTCAGCACCCGTACCCGCTCGACGAGTTCGCCGCCACCGGGGTCGAGGACCGCGCGGCTCAGCCGGAAGTGGGCGACGAGCAGTCGCGGGCACAGGTACCAGGCACCGACCAGCAGCACGGCGGCGGTGGCCGCGGCGCCGAACGCGGTGGCCTGGTCGGTGACCGGCACGAAGCCGTACCAGTAGGTGCCGTCGAGGGTGAGCACCCGCCACAGCCCGGCGGCCACCGCGAACCCCTCGAACGGGTAGAACAGCAGCACCGCGGGCAGCAGCGCGGTCACGAACCCGGCCGTCATGTCGACGAACAGCCACAGCACGTCCCGCCAGGTCCCCGGATCCCGCAGCATCCCGAAGGTCCTGGCCCACGGGTTGGCGTCGGCCGGGAGCGGCCGGTACGCCGACCGGATCCGCACCCCGCACCACTCGTACGCGAGCCGCCGCCGCACGTCCGCCACCCGCCGCGTCCCGCCCAGGATCCAGGGGGTCGTGACGATGCCGACGCCGATCGGGACCAGTGCGACCGAGACCGCGGTCAGGACGAAGCAGAGGATCGAGACCGGCAGGATCACCAGCGCCAGCGCCAGCCCCCGCACGGCGGCGAGCAGCACCTCCCGGGCCCGCTCGCGCAGGCCCCCGCTGTTCGTGTTCGTCGTCATGGCGCCAGTCTGTCCGACCCCACGGACCCCGGTCACTGGCCCGAAACCCCTCTCAGGGGGTGGTGCCAGGTACACCTCGGGGACTCGGAACGCCTTCGAAGGGAAGCGCCCCGAGCGGAACCGCCCCGAAGGGGCGCGGGGCCGTGCCGGACCTCCGGCTCCGCCGCGCGGGCGCGCTCAGCCCCCGCCGACCCGCATGCGCGTCACGCCCCGTCCCCCGGAACCCCGAGAACCCGCGCCTCGACGACGGGGTCCAGCCCCACCGCCGGCCGGTCCTCGCGCGCCGGTGCCACCCCACCGATCCCCTGGAGCCAGCGCCACGTGTCGGACACCGTCTCCTCGGCGGGCCGGCACACCAGGCCCGTCGCCAGGGCCCGGGAGATGTCCATGCCGTACATGCAGTCGTACATCTCGCTGTCCGGCGGCAGCCACACCGGGAGCTGCACCCACGGCTCGATCCCGGCGGCCAGGACCGACTCCGGTGCCGTCCAGCGCAGTTCGGCGTCCGAGCCGGTCACCCGGCGGCAGGTTTCGAGGAGTTCGCCCATCGTGGTGTGCCCGGTCGGGCCGACCAGGTTGTACGGCCCGGAAAGGCCCCGCTCGACCGCGCCGAGGGTCCACTCGGCGAGGTCCCGCGCGTCCACGTACTGGAGGGCCAGGTCACGCGGGCCCGGTGCGAGGACCGGGCCGCCCCGCGCGATCCGGGTCAGCCACCAGGGCAGCCTGCCGACGTTCTCGTACGGCCCGAGGATCTGCCCGGCGCGGACGAGGACCGAGCCGTCCGGGCCGAAGGACTCGACGGCGGCCAGCTCACCGCCCCGTTTGTCCTGCGCGTACTCGGTCTGCTCCGCGTCCGCGGCGGCCCCCTTCACCACCGCCGTGTCCTCGGTGTGACCGGCCGGGCGCGGCCACTCGTAGACCGAGCAGCTCGACACGTACACGTACCGCCCGGCGCGGCCCCGCAGCAGCCGCGCCGTCTCCCGCACCGCCCGGGGCGCGGCCGACCAGGTGTCGACGACCGCGTCCCACTCGGTGCCGTCCGCGAGCGCGGCGAGGCCCCCGGGTGCGGTGCGGTCGCCCCGCAGCGACCGCACACCCGGCGGGGGTTGCCGGTGCCCCCGGTTGAATACGGTCACGTCCCAGCCGCGTCCGAGCGCCGCCTCGACGACGGCCCGCCCCACGAACTCCGAACCACCCAGCACAAGAAGTCTCATGCCGATGATCGTGCCCGGTCCCGCCACCCCACGGAACGCCGATCTGCCGAGAGCAGAGCGCCCCGCGCCGACGGCGGCCCCGATCGGTCCGGGCCGCCGCCCCACCCGCCCCGGCACCCGACCGCACCGGCCGTGACCGGCCCGGCGGTCGGTCGGACCGGTGGCTGTCGGGTCAGCGGTCGGGTCGGTCGCCGTCGGGCCGCCGGGCCGTGGGGTCGACGGTTCAGCGGCCTGTCGGGGGCGTGTACTTGTAGCCGACGCGGCGGACCGTCTGGATCGCCCGGCGGTGTTCCGCGCCCAGCTTGCGGCGCAGGCGGGCGATGTGGACGTCGACCGTGCGGCCGTCGCCGACATGGCCGTAGCCCCAGACCGTGGTGACCAGCTGGTCCCGGGTGTGCACCCGGTTCGGGTGCGCGACCAGATGGGCGAGCAGCTCGAACTCCAGGTAGGTGAGGTCGAGTTCACGCCCGTCGACCTGCGCGGTGCGCTGCACGCTGTCGACGGTCACGAGCGGCTCGCCGAGGGCGGCCGGGGCCGTGCCCGGCGCCTCGTCGGTGTCCACCGGCCGGTCCGGGACCGCGACCTGCAGGAACGGCGGCTGCTGGTCCGCCGGGACCAGCACCAGGTAGCCGATCATCGGCGGCTGGCCCGGCAGGGTGGGCAGGGTGTGCTGCGGCGCGGGCAGCCAGGTGGCGCCGGGCGGCAGCAGGTCCGCCATGTCCACCACCTCGTCCCGGTCGACGGCACGCAGCCGGTGCCGGGGAGCGGGGGAGGCGGCGAGGGCGGGAGCGGGGGAGAAGGAACGAGTGGTCGCCATGAGACGTCAGCTCTTTCGCGCGAGGAGTTCGTCGGTCGGGACGACGGCCGCGATTCGTGGTCGGGCGCGCCGGGGACGTACTGCGTTCCGCGCTGGCCGAAGGCCGGGGTGTACGGCTTTAGAGGGCCCGCGCGTTCATCACGCGGCAACACACCCGGTCGAAGTCGTGGTGCTGACGGGAAGGCCAGAACGGCTCGAGGTCATGGCGACCCGTCGCGGTGTGGTTCTGGAAGCCGACCATGCGCATATTGAAGCAGACACAGCCCGGAAACAGGACCCTTCTCTCACTGGTTGGACGCCTCCGGAACCCGGCACCGACCCCGCCCCTCTCACCCCGCCAGGCGTTTGTGCCAGGTCAGCGGAGTGAGCAACTCGGCAGCCACGAGTGCGGCGACGCGGCCGCGGGCAGCCGAAAGGGGCGCCCACCGCAGAACGGTGGACGCCCCTTCGAGGAGCCGGACGCGGGTCAGACCTGGCCGGCCTTCTCCAGCGCGGAGCAGCAGGTGTCCACGATCAGCCGGGTCACCAGGTACGGGTCGACGTTGGCGTTCGGACGGCGGTCCTCGATGTAGCCCTTGCCGTCCTTCTCGACCTGCCAGGGGATGCGGACCGAGGCACCGCGGTTGGAGACGCCGTAGGAGTACTTGTCCCACGGGGCGGTCTCGTGGAGACCGGTCAGGCGGTCGTCGATGCCGGCGCCGTAGTTCTTGACGTGGTCGAGCGGCTTGGAGCCCTCACCGAGCGACTCGCAGGCGGTGATGATCGCGTCGTAGCCCTCGCGCATCGCCTTGGTGGAGAAGTTGGTGTGCGCGCCGGCGCCGTTCCAGTCGCCCTTGACCGGCTTCGGGTCGAGGGTGGCGGAGACGCCGAAGTCCTCGGCGGTGCGGTAGAGCAGCCAGCGGGCCACCCACAGGTGGTCGGAGACCTCCAGCGGGGAGACCGGGCCGACCTGGAACTCCCACTGGCCGGGCATGACCTCGGCGTTGATGCCGGAGATCGCGAGCCCCGCCTTCAGGCAGTTCTCCAGGTGGGCCTCGACGATCTCGCGGCCGAAGATCTCGTCGGCGCCGACACCGCAGTAGTAGCCGCCCTGGGGGGCCGGGAAGCCGCCCTCGGGGAAGCCCAGCGGGCGCGCGCCGTCGAAGAAGGTGTATTCCTGCTCGATGCCGAAGATCGGCTCCTGCGAGGCGAACTTCTCCGCGACCTCCACCAGCGCGGCACGCGTGTTGGAGGAGTGCGGGGTGAAGTCGATGTCCAGGACCTCGCACAGGACGAGGATGTCGTCGCCGCCGCGTATCGGGTCCGGGCAGGTGAAGACCGGCTTCAGTACACGGTCCGAGGAGTGCCCCTCGGCCTGGTTCGTGGAGGACCCGTCGAAACCCCAGATCGGCAGCGCGTCCAGACCGGCGGGGGCGCCCGCGATGATCTTCGTCTTCGAACGCAGCTTGGCCGTCGGCTGGGTGCCGTCGATCCAGATGTACTCAGCCTTGAAGGTCACGGGCCACATCCTTCGGGGGTGGGTCGGGCGCACTTGCGGGTGCAGCGGCGCTACGGCACTGGGGCGCCGCCTGTCTGCCCGGCAGCCTGTCAACAGGCGATTTCCCGATCATTGCCCGGGTGTGAACCCCGTGTTACCGGGGGGTTCTGTGGTGCGGCTCACGGGCCGCCGGCTCTCCCCCCGTGAGAGCCGGCGGCCCGGCGGTCTCGGCTCGTGGTCCCGGTCAGCCGACCTTCTCGATCAGCGCGCGCCGGATCAGGAACTTGCCGGGTTCCCTGACCTGTTCGAAGGCCGCGTTGTTGAGCAGGACGCAACTGCCCGAGACGGAGGTGACCTTCACCGTCGTGGACTTGTTGTTGTCCAGGTTGGTGACCTTCAGCGTGGTCCCCGCCGGGAACTGGTTGCTGGAGGCGGCCGGCGCGCCGGCCTCGCCGGACAGGGTGACGGTCGATCCCTTGCAGACCTGCTGACCGGCGCCGGCCGCGCCGCCGGTGGCCGCGCTCTGCGAGGGCGCCGCGGTCTGCTGCCCCGCCTGCCCGGTCCCGCCGGTCTGACCCGTCCCGCCCGCCTGAGCGGTCTGGCCCGGCTGCGCGCCGCTCGCCGCCTGGGAGCCCTGAGCCGACTCCCCAACGACGCAACCGGACGCCTTCTGCTGGACCTTGATCTGGGCGATGACCGCCTGCCGGTTGGCGATGCGGGCCGCCGACTGGGCGTCCGGGTTCGCCTGCTGCCCGGCGATGAACTTCTCGTTGTTGCCGAGGGCCGTGGCCAGTCCCTGGCAGACGGTCGAGTCCGCGGCCGACGACAGCGTCCTGGCGTTCTGCGGGGCCTGCGCGGCGTTCGAGGTGGTCGCCAGGGCGAAGGCCCCGCCGCCCGCGACCGCCGCGGCACCGACCAGCAACGCGATCTTCTTCTGTGCTCCGAGGGTTCTCCTACGCGACATGCGCGCCTCCTGAGGGAAGTGGGGGAGCGTACGTGGCTAGGTACGAGATATCGAACGTCGTTGCTCAGCGGTCACGGGGGTCGCCGAAGTAACCTGCGTCACATCGGAGCTGAGTGCTGTTCAGCTCTTGCCCCTGGCCAGGGCCTCCTGTACGGCCTCGTCGGTGCGGGCGACGACCGCCGTGCCGTCGTCGGCCGTGATGATCGGCCGCTGGATGAGCCGCGGATGCCCGGCGAGCGCGTGGATCCACCGCTCGCGCGAGCCCGCGTCCCGCGCCCAGTCCTTCAGGCCCAGCTCCTTGGCCTCCGCCTCCTGGGTGCGGGTGATGTCCCACGGTTCGAGCCCGAGCCGCTCCAGCACGGCCCTGATCTCGTCCTCGCCGGGTACGTCCTCCAGGTAGCGGCGGACGGTGTAGTCGGCCCCCTCGGCGTCGAGCAGGCTGATCGCGCTACGGCACTTCGAGCACGCGGGGTTGATCCAGATCTCCATGGGAAAACCGTACGCGAGCCGCCGCCCCGGGCATGATCTGTTCGATTTTCCGAGGCGGTCGTACGGGCCTCTCGCGTCCATCGCGCCACAGCCGAAATACCCGTTCCCAACAGGGAAGTTCAACCGCCCTTGCGACCTGTCCCGTTGTCAGTGGCGGCCAGTACACTGGGAGCAGTGTTCGAGAGAGTCGCCGGAGTGTCCGGGGGCCCTCTGACCGCGACAGGAGGATGCCTGTGCCCGCTGCCGCCCTGAAGTCGAAGCCGTTGCCGACCCAGTCCACCGCGAAGCGTGCCGTCGTGCTCGACTCGCCCTACGCGCCGGTGGAGAAGCGCCCGCTGCCGGCCGGACGGCCCCGCGACTGGTACGTCACGCACAACCGCCGCCTCAAGGCCATGCGCCTCGCCATCGCCCTGCTCGACTCCGGCGTGTACGTGCCGAACCAGGCACGGAACGAGACGATACGGAGCACGGCGGAGAGCATCGGAGTCCACCCGCCGTCGGACACGACGTGTCACATGGTGCGGGCGCTGATGCGTTACGCGCGTTGAACCGAAGGCGCCGGGCACCGTGAGCGCTTCTTCACGGCGCCCGGCGCCCGGCGCCCGCGTCACCCGTTCGCCGGGTCCGGCATGCGCATGCCCCGCCGCACGCTCTTCACTGCGATCAGCAGGTGACGGAGAGGACAGCCGACCGAGGGGAGCGCCAGATGTCCACACCCGCCGACCGCGCCGCCCGCGGCAAGGCCGCCCGCAAGCGCGCCCCCCGGTCCGGGCAGGCCCTGTGGCTGCCCTCGGTGGACCGGCCCGACCCCGTCGCCGTTCTGGAACGCCAGGGCCGCGACCGGTTGCCCGAGCTGCTGCCCATCCGGTACGGGAGGATGGCCGCCTCCCCGTTCGCGTTCCTGCGCGGTGCCGCCGCCGTGATGGCCGCCGACCTCGCCGCCCAGCCGCACACCGGGCTCACCGTGCAGCTCTGCGGCGACGCCCACCTGCTGAACTTCGGTGTCTACGCCTCACCTGAGCGGGCCCTGCTCTTCGACCTGAACGACTTCGACGAGACGTTCCCCGGCCCCTTCGAATGGGACGTGAAACGGCTCGCCGCCTCCGTCGCCGTCGCCGCCCGCGAGAACGGCCACAGCGACCCGCAGGCACGGACCGCGACGCAGGCGGCCGTCACCGCCTACCGGACCGCCGTGCGGAGGCTGGCGGGACTCGGTGAACTCGCCGTCTGGTACGAGCGGGTGGACGCCGACAGCCTCACCTCCCTGGTCCGTTCCACGCGCCGACGGCGCCGGATCGAGGACAGCCTCAGCCGGGCCAGGCGCCGCACCAGCCTGCAGGCGCTCGGCAGGCTCACCGAGGTGACCGGCGGACAGCGCCGCATCATCAAGGACCCGCCCCTGCTGGAACCCGCGGGCGCCGCGGACATGGCCACCCTCCGCAAGGCCTTCAGCGACTACCGCTCCACCCTCGCCGAGGAACGCCGGCTCCTCCTGGACCGCTACCGGTTCGTCGACGCGGCCCGCAAGGTCGTCGGCGTCGGCAGCGTCGGCACCCGCTGCTTCGTCGTGCTGCTGGCCGGCCGCGACGCCGACGACCCGTTGTTCCTGCAGATCAAGGAGGCCCGGGAGGCCGTGCTCGCCCCGTACCTGCCGAGCGGCCCGCACACCCACCAGGGGCACCGCGTGGTCGCCGGGCAGCGGCTGCTCCAGGCCGCCGGGGACATCTTCCTCGGCTGGATGACCGGCCCCCAGGGCCGCGCCTTCTACTGGCGCCAGCTGCGCGACATGAAGGGCTCCATCGAGGTCGCCGCCATGGACCCGACGGGACTGGGCGTCTACGCCGCCCTGTGCGGTACGACGCTGGCCCGCGCCCACGCCCGTTCCGGTGACCGCATCGCCATCGCCGGCTACCTCGGCGGCAGCGACACCTTCGACCGGGCGATCACCGACTTCGCCCTCGCCTACGCCGACCGGACCACCGCCGACCACGCCGCCCTCGAGACGGCCATCACGTCGGGGATCCTGTCGGCGACGCGCGGGCTCTGAGCCGACCCCACCGCCCCGCCCCGCCCCGAGCCAGCGCGGCACGTGCGCGACGAAAACGGGATGCACGCCCGGTGACCGGCTGCCTACGCTGGACACGCGTTGCGGAGGCGGCCACCTCCGCTTTCCGCAGCGGGCACCGCGCCCCGGTGACTCGGGGCTACTCTGCTGCACACCGACGGACGGCCGCCCGTCCCCCGCGTGCCGTCGGGTCCGTCGAACCGCTCACACACCCACGCCACGGAGGCCCGTCATGGGCACCATCGTCCTCTCCGGAACCGTCGTCCTGGTCGTCCTCGGATTCGGCAACCACAACTGGTGGCTCGCCGCGGTCGCCCTGCTCTTCCTGTACATCCGCTACGGCCGGGACTCGGCCTCGGCTCCCTCGTCGGGCGGCTCGTCCGGCGGGAGCGGGGGCACGGCCGAGGACTACAAGTCGTACCGGGCCCGCCGCGACCGCCAGGCCAGGTGGGAGCGCCGCTACCGTCGCGAACGCCCCCTGGAGGTCCGCCGCCAGCAGCGCGACAAGGGCAGGTAGTCGGGTCCCCCCGGCCGCTCAGAGGCCGGGGGCACCCCACACGGGGAACCAGCGGCTGAGATCCTGCTCGATCCGCAGGTCGTTCGCGAGCGCCGCCTTCACCTGCAGCTCCAGGGCACTGTCCCGGCGCTGGGAGGTGCTGGACAGCGGGGCGAAGGGGTAGAAGGTGCCCCGCTTGTAGAGGTAGACCAGGGCGAGGCGGCGGGCGCGGGAGTCGGTGAAGGAGGCCAGGGAGCAGAGGAGTTGGGGGCCGAAGCCGTTGACCTCCATCGAACTGTTCACCGCGTGCAGGTCGTTGACCAGCTGTACGAGCTGGTCGGGGGAGCGTTGCGAGACCAGCCAGGAGTACCCGTAGTCGTCCTGGCGCATCTCCACCGGCACCCCGCCGCGGTCCGCGTCCGCGTCGAGCAGCGCCTGCACCTCGCGGTGGGTCTGTTCGAAGGCCGCGCCCTCCACGGTCGCGAAGCACACCGCGCCCCCGCCGGTCGGCGTGAACCCGGCCGCCGCCTCCAGGGTCACGGCGGCCGAGGGCAGGGCGAAGAGCTGGTCGAGATCGGGTGCGACGGGCTTCGTGCGGCCGAGCAGGATGTCCAGGAACCCCATGCTCACCCGGCCTTCCCGGGCGTCGCCGCCTCACCCAGCTCCGCCGAGATCCGCCCCAGCTGCTCGAGGCGCTGCTCCAGGGGCGGGTGGGTGGAGAAGAAGCGCTCGATGCCGGGTTCCTTGCCGGTCGCCGGGGTGAAGTAGAACGCGTTGAAGGCCTGGGCCGTCCGCAGGTCCTTGGTCGGGATCCGGGCGATGTCGCCGGAGACCTTGGTGAGCGCGGAGGCGAGGGCGGAGGGGCGGCCGGTGAGGTGGGCGGCGGCCCGGTCGGCGGCCAGCTCCCGGTACCGGGACAGCGCCCGGATCAGCAGGAAGCTGATCGCGTACACGGCCGCGGAGACCCCGATCACGGCGGCGAACACGGCGGCGGTGTTCTGGTCCCGGCGCCCGCCGCCGAAGAGCTGCGAGTAGAAGGCGAACCGCACGATCAGCCCGGCGATCACGCCCAGGAACGACGCGATCGTGATCACGGCGACGTCCTTGTGCGCCACGTGGGACAGCTCGTGTGCGAGCACGCCCTCCAGTTCGGCGGGCTCCAGCCGCCGCAGCAGCCCGGTGGTCACGCAGACGACGGCGTGATCGGGGTTGCGGCCGGTCGCGAACGCGTTGGGCATGTCCATGTCCGATACGGCGACCACCGGCTTCGGCATGTCGGCGATGGCGCACAGCCGGTCCACCACGGCGTGCAGCTCCGGATACTCCTCGCGTTCCACGACCCGGCCGCGCATGGCGAACATCGCGATCCGGTCGGAGTACCAGAACTGCGCCACGAACATCGCGCCCACCAGTACGACGACCAGCAGCCACGACTTCAGCAGCACGATCAACGCGGCGACGAACACCACGTACAACAACCCGAGCAGGAACAGCGTGACCGTCATCCGCACGGTCAACCGCCGGTCGCTCCGGAAGCGGCTCTGCATGTGCACCACCCCGCAGTCAGGCACTCGTCCCGCTGTCCAGTGTGCACCTGCCGGGGGCAATGAGGAGGTTCCGAACGGCCCTAGTGGCGGCAAAAGCTCCCTGTGGATCGGTGGCTCCCGGCCGTCCCCGGGGCCCTTCCTAGTACGGCGAACGCGTCTGTACGTACCCCAGCAGGACGATCACCGCCGCCACGCAGCCGAAGACGATCACCGTCGACACCCACGACGACCGCCGCGGCGCCACCGGCCCGGGGTCGGCCCGGAACGGCGCCGGGTCGGGCGGGTTCTCCTTCCATCGGGCGGCCAGCATCCGGGCCCGCGCCGACGGCTCCCTCTGCTCCGCCCGGTCGGCCCACCGAAGATCGAACTCGCGCTCCTCGTCGTCCTGTTGCGACATCCCGTCCCCCGTCTCGAACGCCAGTACCCCCGCACGATACGACGGCGCCCCCGCCCTGAGAAACAGGGACGGGGGCGCCGGCCGCCGGGGAGGCGTCGATCACACGTCGAAGTACAGCTCGAACTCGTGCGGGTGCGGACGCAGCTGCAGCGGGGCGATCTCGTTGGTGCGCTTGAAGTCGATCCACGTCTCGATCAGGTCGGGCGTGAAGACGTCACCGGCGAGCAGGAACTCGTGGTCGCGCTCCAGGGAGTCGAGGACGGCCGGGAGGGAGGTCGGGACCTGGGCGACGTTCGCGTGCTCCTCGGGAGCCAGCTCGTAGAGGTCCTTGTCGATCGGCTCGGCCGGCTCGATCTTGTTCTTGATGCCGTCCAGACCCGCGAGGAGCAGGGCCGAGAAGGCCAGGTAGGGGTTGCCGGAGGAGTCGGGCGCGCGGAACTCGACGCGCTTGGCCTTCGGGTTCGAACCCGTGATCGGGATACGCATCGCGGCGGAGCGGTTGCGCTGCGAGTACACCAGGTTGATCGGGGCCTCGAAGCCCGGCACCAGACGGTGGTACGAGTTCACCGTCGGGTTGGTGAACGCGAGCAGCGACGGGGCGTGCTTGAGGATGCCGCCGATGTAGTAGCGGGCGGTGTCCGACAGGCCCGCGTAACCGGCCTCGTCGTAGAACAGCGGGGCGCCGCCCGCCCACAGCGACTGGTGCACGTGCATGCCCGAGCCGTTGTCGCCGAAGATCGGCTTCGGCATGAAGGTCGCGGTCTTGCCGTTGCGCCAGGCCACGTTCTTCACGATGTACTTGAAGAGCTGGAGGTCGTCCGCGGCGGCGAGCAGCGTGTTGAACTTGTAGTTGATCTCGGCCTGGCCGGCGGTGCCCACCTCGTGGTGCTGGCGCTCGACCTGGAGGCCGGACTTGGCCAGCTCCAGGGAGATCTCGGCGCGCAGGTCGGCGAAGTGGTCGACCGGCGGGACCGGGAAGTAGCCGCCCTTGTAGCGGACCTTGTACCCACGGTTGTCCTCGAGGGCGCCGGTGTTCCAGGCGCCGGCCTCGGAGTCGATGTGGTAGAAGCTCTCGTTCGCCGAGGTGGCGAAACGGACGCTGTCGAAGACGTAGAACTCGGCCTCGGGACCGAAGTACGCGGTGTCCGCGATACCGGTCGACGCGAGGTAGGCCTCGGCCTTCTTCGCCACGTTGCGCGGGTCACGGGAGTACTGCTCGCCCGTGATCGGGTCGTGGATGAAGAAGTTGATGTTGAGCGTCTTGTCACGGCGGAAGGAGTCCACCCGGGCGGTCGACAGGTCCGCGCGCAGCGCCATGTCGGACTCGTGGATCGCCTGGAAACCACGGATCGACGATCCGTCGAAGGCGAGCTCCTCGTCCGGGTCGAACGCCTCGACGGGCAGCGTGAAGTGCTGCATGACGCCCGGCAGGTCGCAGAAACGGACGTCGATGAACTTGACGTCCTCGTCCGCGATGAACTTCTTGGCCTCGTCGGCGTTCTGGAACATCCAGCTCCTCCTACTCCCGGCCGTTCCCGTGCCGGGGTGGTAGTTCGTTCGTGCGGCCAGTGCGGTGGCACACGCTGTCCCCGACCCTAGGGACGGGTGGTTTCTCGGGCGTGACCCATTTGTTTCGCTGAAGTTAACCGGGCTCGTTTCCACCGTAGCCCGTGGTACCCCGCCCGGACCCCCGCGGACGTCCGGGCAGTACCGTTGACGGGTGGACAACAGGCAAGCAGTCGGATCGTGGCTCTCCGGACCCCGCGCGGCCCTGGAAGAGGCGGGCGCGGAGTTCGGGTACCGGGGTGAGCAGCTCGGTCTGCCGGAGCACGGGCCGGGCTCCGTCGCCCGCCCCGGCCGGCGGCTCGGTGCGCTGCTCGTGGACTGGGGGCTGTGCGTCCTGATCGCATACGGCCTGATCACCAAGGGCTACACCCCGGCCACCAGCAACTGGGCGCTGCTCGTCTTCCTCGTCCTGGGCGTCCTCACCGTCGGCACGATCGGCTTCACGCCGGGTAAGCGGCTGTTCGGGCTGCGGGTGGTCGGGGTGGAGACCGGACGGGTGCAGCCGCTGCGCGCCCTGGCCCGCACGGTCCTGTTGTGCCTGGCGATCCCGGCCCTGGTGTGGGACCGGGACGGCAGGGGGTTGCACGACCGTCTGGCGAAGACGGTGGAAGTCCGTATCTGAGGCGCGGCGGGTTCGGCCCTCCCAGCCTTCGGCGGGGGACCCCTCAGCACCCCTGACGGGGCGCTGTGCCGACCCCCCCTACTACCACTGCCCCGGAAGGTCACCGGGTCCGCAGTACCCTCCGCAGTACCTCCCGCAGCTCCGCTTCCGCGTCCCCGTGCGCCGCGGACTCCGACCGCCACGCCACGAACCCGTCCGGGCGCACCAGCACCGCCCCGCCCGCCGTCGTGCCGTGGGCCTTCGCCCAGTCGGTGCCCTCCGCGTCCGGGACCAGCTCGCCGGCGGCGCCGATCCCGTACGCCTCCAGTCGTACCCGCTCCGTGTCCGCGATCCGGCGGGCCGCCAGGTGCCAGGGCGAATCCGGGGCGCTGAGCAGCACCAGTGACCGCTCGTACAGGTCGAGCGTGGAGATGCGTTCGCCGGCCCGGCGCAGCCACAGGTGCGGGGCCCGGCTGCCCGGCTGCCCCGTCAGGTTCATCCCATCGGGTACGAGCGGCTGGTCCGGGTCGGCCCCGACGACCGCCCCCTTCGGGTACCGGTAGCCGAGGACGATGTTGAGGATGCCGCCGCGCCGGTCGGCGCCGATCCCGGGGGCCGGTGCGAAGCCCGGGTGGCTGTGCTCCACCGAGCGGGCGGAGGCGCGGGCGCTGGTGGCCAGGGCGACCGGACGGCGCTCGGCGTCGTACGAGTCCAGGAGTCCGGGGCCCGCCCAGCCGTCCAGGACGGCCGCCAGCTTCCAGGCCAGGTTGTGGGCGTCCTGGATGCCGGTGTTGGAGCCGAAGGCGCCGGTCGGGGACATCTCGTGCGCGGAGTCGCCGGCGAGCAGGACCCGCCGGTCCGCGTAGCGTTCCGCGACCCGTTCGGCCGCCCGCCAGGACGCCCGGCCGGTGATCTCGACGTCGAGGTCGGGGACGCCGACCGCGCGGCGGATGTGCCGGGTGAGGCGTTCCTCGGTGAACTCGTCGAGGGTCTCGCCGCGTTCGGGGTGCCAGGGGGCGTGGAAGACCCAGCGCTCCTTGTTGTCGACGGGCAGGAGGGCGCCGTCGGCCTCCGGGTCGGTGAGGTAGCAGCAGATGAAGCGGCGGTCCCCGACGGTGTCGGCGAGCAGCTTGGAGCGGAAGGTGATGCTGACGTTCGCGAACAGGTCGCCGGGGCCCGTCTGGCCGATGCCGAGCCGGCCGCGGACCGGGCTGCGCGGGCCGTCGGCGGCGACCAGGTAGTCCGCGCGGACGGTGTACATCCGGTCGGAGTCACGGTCGCGGACGTACGCCGTCACTCCTTCGGGGTCCTGTTCGAAGGACTCCAGCTCGTGGAAGTAGCGCAGGTCGCCGGTGAGTGATTCGGCCGCCCGGCGGAGTACCGGCTCCAGGTCGTTCTGGCTGCACAGGCACCAGCCGGTCGGGCTGAACCTGGCGAGTCCGCCCCCCGGGTCGATCTCCTTGAACAGCCACTCGCCGGCGTCGCCGACCAGCGTCGGGGCCTGCAGGATGCCGTGGTTGTCCGCGAGGAGCGAGGCCGCCGCCTTGATGTCGGGCTCGATGCCGGCCTTCCGGAACAGCTCCATCGTCCGCACGTTGTTGCCGCGGCCGCGTGGATGGACCGAGGTCCCGGAGTGCCGTTCGACGAGCAGGTGGCGTACGCCTAGACGGCCCAGGAACAGGGACATGGACAGGCCCACGAGGGAGCCGCCCACCACGAGGACGGGGACCTGGTGATCGGTTTTCTGGTGCATCGGGCACTCCAGGGGCGGGTGTTGTGCGTCAGGTGCGATGGAACTTCCATGCCCCATCCGGACCCCTTCGGGAGGGGTTCGGCGCGCGCAATCACCCACCTGGTTCACGCGAGTCGCGCGCGTCAGAGGACCGGCACAGGATCGAGAAGCGCTGACGCCGCGTCATCGGCGAAGGCGCAGGCCGCTGCCCCAGCGAAGGAGATGTGCGAAGCATGACGACGATCTCGGAACAGGTTTCGGAACAACTGACCCGCCCGGTGTCGAAACGGGTCTCCCAGTCCGTCTTCGACGGCTCGCGGCTCCGGGTCGTCCTGCTGGTGGACGTCAACGACGGCGCGCAGCAGGAGTTCCTGGAGGCCTACGAGCAGCTGTGCAACCAGGTCGCACAGGTTCCAGGACACGTCAGCGACCAGCTCTGCCAGTCCATCGAGAACCCCTCGCAGTGGCTGATCACCAGCGAGTGGGAGAGCGCCCCGCCGTTCCTCGCCTGGGTGAACAGCGAGGAGCACGTGGAGATGGTGAAGCCGCTGCACAACTGCGTCCGCGACACCCGTTCGCTGCGCTTCCACGTGGTGCGCGAGACCGGCGGGCCGTCCGCGGACGCCGTGCGGGTCCTGCAGGCCGACCCGCGGATGGGCGACGGCGTGATCCGCCACGCGCTCACCTTCACGGTCCGGCCGGGCAGCGAGGCCGAGGTCGCGAGGATCCTCGCGGACTACGCCTCGCCCCAGGCGAGGGTCGACGACTCCACCCGGCTGTGCCGTACCTCCCTGTTCATGCACGGCAACCGGGTCGTGCGGGCCATCGAGGTGCGCGGCGACCTGCTGGCCGCCCTGCGCCATGTCGCCCGGCAGCCCGAGGTGCGGGCCGTCGAGGAGGCCATCAACCCCTATCTGGAGCAGGAGCGCGACCTCAACGACCAGGAGTCCGCACGGGTGTTCTTCACCCGGGCGGCGCTGCCGGCCGTGCACCACGTCAGCGCCGAGGAGCCGGCCGAGGGCGAGCGGCACGCGCTGTACTACCCGGCCAGGCCGGGCTGCGGGATGCGGCTCGCGGAGGTGCTCGCGCAGCAGGACGAGGCCGCGTCCGAGGACCCGGCGAGCCCGGTGCTGCACAGCACGATCTTCCAGCGCGACGACGTCGTCGTACGACTGGTCGAGCACCGGTCCGGCGCGGTCCCGGACACCACGCCCGCCCCTGCGCTGGCCGCCCTGCTGGACGGTGACGCGGTACGGATGCGGCTGATCACCGACCGCCGCTCGCCGGCCGCCTGACCGTCCCCACCACCGTCGCAGCAGACCGCGGCGACACAACCACGGCATCACATTCACGGAGGAGTACGTGATGAAGCCCATTCCGAAGATCGTGGACCTCAGCGAGGTCGAGCCCAACACCAAGCGCGGTGGCGACCTGCGCGCCATGCTCACCCCCGCCACCTGCGGCTCCACCAGCGGTTTCATGGGTGTGGCCATCGTGCAGCCGGGCGACCGCATCGCCGAGCACTACCACCCGTACTCCGAGGAGTTCGTGTACGTCGTCTGCGGCGACCTGGAGGTCGACCTGGACGGCGAGCCGCACCCGCTGCGTCCCGAGCAGGGTCTGATGATCCCGATCAACATGAAGCACCGCTTCCGCAACGTCGGCAACGTCGAGGCGCGGATCGTCTTCCACCTCGGTCCGCTGGCCCCGCGCCCGGCCCTGGGCCACGTCGACACCGAGCAGACGGAAGCCGTCGCCGTGGGGCAGGTCCGGTCGTGACCCGGCGCGTGGCGGTTACGGGCATAGGCATCGTGGCTCCGGGGGGTGTGGGCGTACCGGCGTTCTGGGACTTGCTCGCCGCCGGCCGGACCGCGACGCGCGGCATCACCTTCTTCGACCCCTCCGGCCTCAGGTCGCGGATCGCCGCCGAGTGCGACTTCGACCCGGTGGCGCACGGCCTGGACGCCGAGGACGTCGAGCGGGCGGACCGTTACATACAGTTCGCCCTGGTCGCCGGTGACGAGGCGGTCCGGGACTCCGGTCTCGACCTGGGCCGGGAGAACCCCTGGCGGATCGGGGTCTCCCTGGGCACGGCCGTCGGCGGCACCACCCGTCTGGAGCACGACTACGTCCTGGTGAGCGAGGCGGGCCGGCACTGGGACGTGGACCACCGGCAGGCCCAGCCCCAGCTGCACCGGGCGTTCTCCCCGAGCACCCTGGCCTCCGCCGTGGCGGAACGTTTCGGCGCACAGGGTCCGGTGCAGACCGTCTCCACCGGCTGCACCTCGGGCCTGGACGCCGTCGGCTACGCCTTCCACACCGTCCAGGAAGGCCGCGCCGACATCTGCATCGCCGGTGCCTCGGACTCCCCGATCTCCCCCATCACCATGGCCTGCTTCGACGCGATCAAGGCCACCTCCCCGAACAACGACGACCCCGAGCACGCCTCCCGGCCCTTCGACAACCGCCGCGACGGGTTCGTCATGGGCGAGGGCGGCGCGGTGCTCGTCCTGGAGGAGGAGGAGCACGCCAAGGCCCGCGGCGCGCACATCTACTGCCGGCTCGACGGCTACGCCACCTTCGGCAACGCCTACCACATGACCGGCCTCACCAGCGAGGGCCTGGAGATGGCCCGTGCCATCGAGACCGCCCTCGACCACGCCCGCCTCGACCCCACCGCCATCGACTACGTCAACGCGCACGGCTCCGGCACCCGGCAGAACGACCGCCACGAGACCGCCGCCGTGAAGAAGGCGCTCGGACAGCACGCCTACAGCACGCCCATGAGCTCCATCAAATCCATGGTGGGCCACTCGCTCGGCGCCATCGGCGCGATCGAGGTCGTCGCCTGTGTGCTCGCCCTGGCCCACCAGGTCGTCCCGCCCACCGCGAACTACGAGACCCCCGATCCCGAGTGCGACCTCGACTACGTGCCGCGGGTCGCCCGCGAACGCAGCCTGGGCGGCGTCCTGTCCGTGGGCAGCGGGTTCGGCGGCTTCCAGTCCGCGGTGATCCTGACCCGGCCGAGAGGAAGGACACCATGAGCGGATCACGTCCTCGGCGGGCGGCGGTCACCGGCATCGGTGTCGTCGCGCCCAACGGAACCAGCACCGACACCTTCTGGAAATCCGTCCAGGAGGGACGCAACGTCCTCGACAAGGTGACCCGCGACGGCTGCGAGCACCTGCCGATGAAGGTCGCCGGAGAGGTCCGCGGCTTCGACCCGGCGGCCGTCGTCGAGGAACGCCTCATCGTCCAGACCGACCGCTTCACCCACTTCGCGATGGCCGCGGCCGACCTCGCCCTGGAGGACGCCCGCCTCGGCCGCGCCGACACCGACGGCGCGCCGTTCGACGTCGGCGTGGTCACCGCGGCCGGCTCCGGCGGCGGCGAGTTCGGCCAGCGCGAGCTCCAGCAGCTGTGGGGCAAGGGCAGCCGGTTCGTCGGCCCCTACCAGTCCATCGCGTGGTTCTACGCCGCCAGCACCGGCCAGATCTCCATCCGGCGCGGCTTCAAGGGACCCTGCTCGGTGGTCGCCGCCGACGAGGCCGGCGGCCTGGACGCCCTCGCGCACGCCGCGCGCGCGGTGCGGCGCGGTACGGACGTCATCGTGGCCGGCTCCACCGAGGCGCCGATAGCTCCCTACTCGGTGGTCTGCCAGCTCGGCTACGAGGAGCTCAGCCGGGAGACCGACCCGGCCCGCGCCTACCGCCCGTTCACCGAACAGGCCTGCGGGTTCGTGCCGGCCGAGGGCGGCGCCATGCTCGTCATCGAGGACACCGGCTCGGCCGCCCGGCGCGGGTTGCCGGTGCGGGCCACCCTCGACGGGCACGCGTCGACCTTCACCGGCGCCTCCCGCTGGGCCGAGTCCAGGGACGGGCTCGTCCAGGCGATCCGCGGCGCCCTCGCCGAGGCCGGCTGCGCACCCGAGGAGGTCGACGTGGTCTTCGCCGACGCCCTCGGCGTACCGGCGGCCGACCGGGCGGAGGCGCTGGCCATCACCGACGTCCTCGGCGCGCACGGCAGGCGAGTGCCGGTCACCGCGCCCAAGACCGGGATCGGCCGCGGCTACTGCGCGGCCCCCGTCCTCGACACCGCCGCCGCGGTGCTCGCCATGGAGCACGGGCTGATCCCGCCGACCCCGGGCGTCTTCGACATCTGCCACGACCTCGACCTCGTGACCGGCAGTGCCCGCGCCGCGGCCCCCCGCACGGCGCTGGTCCTCAGCCGGGGACTCATGGGGTCGAACTCGGCACTCGTACTGCGCCACGGCGCATCCGGGTGACGTGCACAACAGCTGCTGACCGGCAGCGTAGTAAGGAGGAGTTCCCTATGAGCATCACCGTGGACGAACTGTCCGAACTCATGAAGAAGGCCGCCGGCGTCACCGTCTCCCCGGCCGACCTGCAGGACCGCGCCGACACCGGCTTCGACGCCTTCGGAGTCGACTCGCTCGGCCTGCTCGGCATCGTCGGCGAACTGGAGAACCGGCACGGCGTGCCCATGCCGGTGGACGCGGAGCGGTGCAAGACGCCCCGGCAGTTCCTCGACCTCGTCAACAGCGCCATGCCCGCGGGAGCCTGACATGACCGGACACACCCAGAACGAGATCACCATCGCCGCCCCCGTCGACCTGGTCTGGGACATGACCAACGACGTGGCCAACTGGCCGCAGCTGTTCAGCGAGTACGCCAGCGCCGAGATCCTGGCGGAGGAGGGGAACAAGGTCACCTTCCGGCTGACCATGCACCCCGACGACAACGGCAAGGTGTGGAGCTGGGTCTCCGAGCGCGAGACCGACCGCCCGAACCTCACCGTCAAGGCCCGCCGCGTCGAGACCGGCCCCTTCGCCCACATGGACATCCACTGGCGGTACGAGGAGGTACCGGCCGGCACCCGGATGGTGTGGACGCAGGACTTCGCGATGAAGCCGGAGGCCCCCGTCGACGACGAGTGGATGACCGACAACATCAACAAGAACTCCAAGGTCCAGATGGCCCTGATCCGGGACAAGATCGAGAAGGCGGCCAGCGGCCGGCGCCCCGACCCGGCCCTCGCCGACTGAGCCGGCCGCAAGACAGGAACGGAGAGACACGTGCACCAGGCCCTGATCGTCGCCCGCATGGCCCCGGGCTCCGCACCCGACATCGCGAAGGTGTTCGCGGAGTCCGACCGGGGAGAGCTGCCGCACCTCGTCGGGGTCACCCGGCGCAGCCTCTTCCAGTTCGGTGATGTGTACATGCACCTCATCGAGTCCGAGCGCGAGCCGGGACCGGCCATCGCCAAGGTCACCGCGCACCCCGAGTTCAGGGAGGTCAGCGACCGTCTCACGGCGTACGTCAGCGCGTACGACCCGGAGACCTGGCGCTCCCCGAAGGACGCGATGGCGCAGCGCTTCTACCTCTGGGAGCGCGACGGCGGATCCTGAACCGCCGTCCAGCCGACGGTGCCGGGCCCACGTCAGACGCGGGCCCGAAGACCCTCTCGACCATGGAGCTTATCCCCCACAGTCTCACTGCCGCGCTCTCACTTAC
>NZ_JBEYFC010000057.1:0-28543 GCF_040634175.1 Streptomyces sp. NPDC007162 | reverse complement strand
GTCCTCGGCCGCGGCGGTGGCGGCGGCCAGGGCCTCGCGTGCGGTGGCGAGACGACGTTCGTCCTGGGCGCGCCCGCCGCGGGCCGGAGTGCGAACTACTCGCCCGGGTGGGAGAGTTCGATGTCGTGGCCGTCGACACCGGCGCCGGTGACGTTCAGGGCCGTGGCGACCGGCGGGTAGCCCGTCGCGATCACGGTGTAGTCACCGCCGTCCAGGTCGGCGAAGGCGTACGCGCCGTCCACGCCGGTGGTGGCGGTGCCGACCACGTTGCCGGCCGCGTCCACGAGGGTCACGCGGGCGTCGGCCAGCGGCCCGTGCGGGGCCCGTACGACACCCTGGAGCTGGGCGCCGGCGTCCAGGTCGACCTCGATCCGGGTGACCCCGGTGGTGCCGATCTCGACCGGCAGCGCGCGCGGGCGGTACCCGGCCGCGTTCACCGCGACCGTGACGACCCCCGGAACCAGCTCGCCGAAGCGGAACTCGCCCTGCTCGCCGGTGGCGGCGGTGGCCAGCAGGTCGCCGCGGACGTCGGTGACGATGACCATCGCGTCCTTGACCGGCAGCGCGCTGCCCGCGCCCCGCACCACACCGCTCAGCCCGCTGGTGCCGCTGAGCAGGATGTCGTACGACAGCGCGTCCTCGCCCACCACCACGGTGGAGGCCTGCGGCTGGTAGCCGTCGGCGGAGGCGATCAGCACGTACGAGCCGGTGCCGGGGGCGTCCAGCCGGTAGGAGCCGTCGAAGCCGGCGACCGAGCGGCCGAGCTGGCGGCCGGCGAGCGAGATGAGGGTGACCGCGGCCTGGGGGACCGGGGCGCTCTCGGCGCCCCGCACGAAGCCGTGCACCGGGGTGGCGCCGGAGCCCGCGGACTGCTCGGGGGTGTCGAGGGTGGCCACGGCGGTGAACTGCCGGGTGGCCTCGGCGGCGGTCTCCGCGCCGCCGTTCACGACGGGGGCGGCCCAGCTGGGGACCTGCTGGTTGGCGGCAGGTGCCGCGACGGGTGCCGCTACGGGCGCCTCCGCGGCGGCCGCTGCCACGGGCGCCTCGGCCGACTGCTCCTGCTCGGCGGCCTGGGCGAGCCCACCCTTGGTCTTCAGCGGGACCTCCTTGATGAACAGGCTGATCAGGAACGCGAGGGCGGCGAGGGCGGCGGCGATCAGGAAGACGTCCGCGATGCCGTGGCCGTAGGCGCTCTCCATGAGGGTGCGCAGCGGGGCCGGCAGCTTGCCCAGGTCCGGGAGGCTGTCGTTGGACGAGCTCGAACCGGCCAGGGCGACCTGGTACTTGTGCGGGAGGGCGGCGGCGCCCTCGGTCACGTAGTGCGTGATCCGGCGGGCCATCACCGCGCCGAGCGCGGAGACGCCGACCGCACCGCCCAGGGACCGGAAGAAGGTGACCGTGGAGCTGGCCGAGCCGAGGTCGGACGGGGCGACCTGGTTCTGGGTGCAGAGCACGAGGTTCTGCATCATCATGCCGATGCCGAGACCCAGCAGCGCCATGAAGATCGACATCTTCCAGTACGCCGTGTCGTAGCGGATGGTCCCGAGCAGGCCGAGGCCCGCCGTCACCAGGACGCCACCGCTGACCAGCCACGCCTTCCAGCGTCCGGTGCGGGTGATGAACTGCCCGGAGACGGTGGAGGAGATGAACAGACCGCCGATCATCGGGATCGTCATCACGCCGGACATCGTCGGCGACTTGTCGCGGGCCAGCTGGAAGTACTGGCTGAAGAACACCGTGCCGGTGAACATCGCGACACCGACGAACAGGGAGGCCAGCGAGGCCAGGGTGATGGTGCGGTTCTTGAACAGCCGCAGCGGGATGATCGGTTCCTTGGCCTTCGACTCGACGAGCACGAAGATCAGACCGAGGACGATCGAGCCGCCGATCATCGCGTACGTCTGCCAGGAGATCCAGTCGTACTTGTCACCGGCGAAGGTGACCCAGACCAGCAGCAGCGAGACGGCGGCGGCGACGAAGAACGCGCCGGCCCAGTCGACCTTGACGTCCCGCTTCACGACCGGCAGGTGCAGGGTCTTCTGGAGCACGATCAGCGCGACGACGGCGAAGGGCACGCCGACGTAGAAGCACCAGCGCCAGCCCAGCCACGAGGTGTCGGTGATGACACCGCCGAGCAGCGGGCCGCCGACGGTGGCGACGGCGAAGGTCGCGCCGAGGTAGCCGGAGTAACGGCCGCGCTCCCGCGGCGAGATCATCGCGGCCATGACGATCTGGGCGAGGGCCGACAGACCGCCGACGCCGACGCCCTGGATGACACGGCAGGCGATCAGCATGCCGGCGTTCTGCGACAGACCGGCGGCGGCGGACCCCAGGACGTAGATGACCAGGGCTATTTGGACGAGCGCCTTCTTGCTGTACAGGTCGGCGAGCTTGCCCCACAGCGGGGTGGTCGCGGTCATCGCCAGCAGCGAGGCGGTGACGACCCAGGTGTAGGCGGACTGGCCGCCGCCGAGGTCGGTGATGATGTGCGGCAGGGCGTTGGTGACGATCGTGGACGACAGGATCGCCACGAACATGCCGAGCAGCAGGCCGGAGATGGCCTCCATGATCTGCCGGTGGGACATCGGCGCCTGCTCGGCGGAGCTGCCTCCTCCGTGCTTGGCGTGAGCCCGCACACCGGCTGGTGTGGTCGTTGCCATGGGCTTCCTTTTCTTACGTGTTATGCGGGTGTACGGGTGGTCGGTGCGAGAACGGGAGCTTCGAGTACGGGGGTGGGGGCGCGGGCGGCCGAGGCGAGCGTGGAGCCGGCGGCGGGCCGGGGGTGCGGGCCCGTGGCCCGGCAGTCGCCGAAGCTGGCCCGGAGCCGGGTCATCAGCCGGATCAGCTGCTCGACCTCCTCGTCGCTCCAGTCGCTCAGCCGCTCGGTGAGCAGTTCGGTGCTGCGCCGGGACAGGTCCTGGAGGGTCGCCTCGCCCGTGGGGGTGAGGTGCAGGATGCGGGAACGCTTGTCCGCCGGGTCGGGGGACCGCTCGATCCAGCCGCGCTCGGCGACGTGCGCCACGTGCCGGCTGGTGACGGACATGTCCACGGCGAGCAGCTCGGCGAGCTTGCTCATGCGCATGGAGCCGTGGCGGCCGAGCAGCGTCAGCACCGCCGCGGATCCTGCCGGGCACTCGTGCGGCAGGATCCGCGCGAGGTCCCGTTTCACGGCTCCGACGGCGCTGAGCTGACGCGCCAGCTCCTCGAACTGCGCCTGCTCCGCCATCACACCTCCCGTATTCGTTGCTTGGGGCAACCATAGAACTGCTTGGTTGCCACAGGCAAATAAATCGGCCGGGGTGGGGATAAAAAGTTGGCAAAGGCAAGTATTGCGAACGTAAACGCGCAGGTGGGGGCGGATGCGGCTGCGGGTGGCCCCCCACTTGGGCCACAACCCCGGATTCGCTAGTGTCTCGGGCCATGGCTAACACCCAGGGCCCCCAGGGCAATTACGACCCCGCCGGCAGCACCCAGATGTTCCGCGCGTTCGTCGACGAGGCCCCGCAGACCTCTCAGCAGACGGCGACCACCTACTCCTCCTCCTCCGGTCCCCGCCTCGGCCTGATCCTCGGCGTGGTCGCCGCGGTGGTCGTGGTGGCGGCGGTCGCCTGGCTCGCGCTCATGTAAGTCGCCTGCGCGCGCTCACTTCACACGACTGCGCTCGGGCCGTCGGTACGACGGTCACGGCGGCGGCGCGACGAAGAACCCGGGGTTCCCCGCCCCGGGCTTTCGTCGTGCCCGGGCTTCCGTCGTGCCCGTGTGCGGAGGCTGTGCCCGCGCCGGGGCTCCCTCAGCTCCAGTCGACCGCCACGACCCGGGTCTCGACGTGCATGCCGAGCGGCACCCGCCACGCGTCGACGCAGACCGTCCAGGTCCTGTCCGTACGGGAGCCGGGGGCGATCGGGACCGGGAGGCGCCGGGTGGAACCGATGGTCGACCAGTCGATGCCGAGCAGGTCGATGACGTGCGTGCCGAGGGTGATGGTCCCGGAACGGACGGCCGTGCCACCGGAGTTGCGGAAGGCGACCGTCACCTTCTCGCACCAGCGCTTGTCCGTGGCCTCGCGGGTGGGGGCGCTCCAGGTGAGGGCGGCGGGCGCGGGGGCGCCGGGCACCGCGGAGCCGGAGGGCCGGGGGCGCGTACTCCCGGCGCCGGAGGGGGAGGGGGAAGACGCCGGGTCCGAATGGGCCGGCGCGTCCGCCGAGGCGCCCGCTCCGTCCGGCCCGTCCGCCGGATCGCCCGACCCGTCGGCCCCGTCCTGCCCGTCCGCCGCGCCCGACGGACCCGCCCCGGAGGTCGCCCCGCCCACGGCCGAGGAGGATCTGGCCGCCGGGCTGCTCGCGGCCCCTGTCGACCAGCCCGCCGTGCCGTTCGGCCCGTCCAGCGGGACCAAGGTCACCGACCCCGTCGGTTGCGCGGGCGCCCCCTTCGGTCCGCCCGCCGCTCCCACCGCGGTGTACCCACCGCCGTCACCGCCCCCGCACCCGGCGAGGGCGCAGACCAGAAGGAATCCGCCCACCGGCAACCCCACCGCCGCGCCCCACCCGCCGAGTGCGCTCCGGCGGGGTCGCCTGGAAGTGGAGGTGGGCGCCGCTGTGGGGGTTGTCGGCGAGCTTGTCGTCGTGTCCCGTCGGCGGGGTGCTCCCTGGCGGGGCCGTCGGGGGTTGGAGGCGGGTGCCGCTGTGGCGGTCGTCGGCGACCCCACCGCCGTGTCCCACCGGTCAGGTGTGCTCCGGCGGGGTCGCCTGGGGCCTGAGGTGGGCGTTGGTGTGGTGGTCGTCGGTGAGGCTGTCGCTGTGGTCCGTCGGACTGGTGTGTTTCGGTCGGACTGTCCGGGATCGGCGGCTGATGGCGCCCCGACGGCCGGTGGGGCCGGCGGGCGTCGGCTGTGCGGTGTGTCGTGTGGCGGGGCCGCGGCGGCCGCCGACGCTTTCGGGTCGGCGGGCCGGTGGCCGGTACGGGTCCGACGGGGAGCCATCGGGCCAGTGTGGCTGACGCTCCGTCAGTTGGGAACCCTCGGTCGGGAACCCTCAGTCCGAGATCAGGCCCTCGCGCAGCTGCGCCAGGGTGCGGGTCAGCAGGCGGGAGACGTGCATCTGGGAGATGCCGACCTCCTCGCCGATCTGGGACTGGGTCATGTTCGCGAAGAAGCGGAGCATGATGATCCGGCGCTCGCGGGGCGGCAGCTTGGCGAGCAGCGGCTTGAGGGACTCCCGGTACTCGACACCCTCCAGGGCTGTGTCCTCGTAGCCGAGGCGGTCGGCCAGGGAGCCCTCGCCGCCGTCGTCCTCGGGAGCCGGGGAGTCGAGGGACGAGGCGGTGTACGCGTTGCCCACCGCGAGGCCGTCGACGACGTCCTCCTCGGAGACGCCCAGGACGGCCGCCAGCTCCGTCACCGTCGGCGAACGGTCCAGCTTCTGGGAGAGCTCGTCGCTGGCCTTGGTGAGGGCCAGGCGCAGCTCCTGCAGGCGGCGCGGGACGCGGACCGACCAGGAGGTGTCCCGGAAGAACCGCTTGATCTCGCCGACGACGGTCGGCATCGCGAACGTCGGGAACTCCACGCCGCGTTCGCAGTCGAAGCGGTCGATCGCCTTGATCAGGCCGATGGTGCCGACCTGGACGATGTCCTCCATCGGCTCGTTGCGGCTGCGGAAGCGGGCCGCCGCGTAGCGCACGAGGGGGAGGTTGAGTTCGATCAGGGTGTCCCGGACGTAGGCGCGCTCGGGACTGTCCTCGTCGAGTGCGGCGAGCCGCAGGAACAGGGAGCGGGACAGGGTGCGGGTGTCGAGGCTCTCCGAGACGGCCGGAAGCTCCTGGGCCGGCGTGGCCTCCAGCGCCGGAGCGCCGTCGATGGCGCCATCGATGCTGTCGAGCACGTCGATGGCGTCGAGCTCCTTGGGCGCTGCCTCGCTGTTCGCGGGCATGAGCACCTTCGAGCTGCCCTGTTCTGCGGACATGCCACCCCCTTTGGGTCGCGGGACGGTCGCGGCGACGCTCCCCGGCGAGGAGCGGTGCCTTCACCTGAATACCGGAGCCTGAGCCCCGGCAAACGCGCTTCCGGCAGAATGTCACATGTCGGCAACACGCTGTAGTGACATGTCGACATGTGAAATGTGAATCCGCCCTGCGTGCAAGGGGTCTGACGGTTTTTCGCCCCTCAACTGTCGGGAAGTGCGCTGGTGAGCGATTCGCTCGCGACGGTGATGGCTCGATCCTGTTTGCGGTAATGACATCGCCGGGTCTCCGGGGCCGGGTCTCGGCCCGGTAACGGAGTCGGGACGGGCACGGGGGCAGGTCCTGGGGCGGCCCCTGGGGCGGGCCCTACGCCTCGATGCGGTTCGCCGAGCGCAGGCGCTGGAAGCTGCGGGCGAGGAGGCGGGAGACGTGCATCTGGGAGACGCCGAGCTCCGCGCTGATCTGGGACTGGGTGAGGTTGCTGTAGTAGCGCAGGAGGAGGATGCGCTGCTCCCGCTCGGGGAGCTGGACCAGGAGGTGGCGGACCAGGTCCCGGTGCTCGACGCCGTCCAGGGCCGGGTCCTCGTACCCGATGCGGTCCAGGAGGCCCGGCATCCCGTCGCCCTCCTGGGCGGCCTCCAGGGAGGTCGCGTGGTACGACCGGCCGGCCTCGATGCAGGACAGCACCTCCTCCTCGCTGATCCGCAGCCGCTCGGCGATCTCGGCGGTGGACGGGGAGCGCCCGAAGGCGGTGGTCAGGTCCTCGGTCGCGCTGTTCACCTGGACCCACAGCTCGTGCAGCCGGCGCGGGACGTGCACGGTGCGGACGTTGTCGCGGAAGTAGCGCTTGATCTCGCCGACGACGGTCGGCATCGCGAACGTCGGGAACTGCACGCCCCGGTCCGGGTCGAAGCGGTCGATGGCGTTGATCAGCCCGATGGTGCCGACCTGGACGACGTCCTCCATCGGCTCGTTGCGGGAGCGGAAACGGGCGGCCGCGTAGCGTACGAGCGGGAGATTGGCCTCGATGAGCGCCGCGCGCACGCGGTTGTGCTCCGGCGTGCCCGGCGTGAGGTCCTTGAGCTGGCCGAAGAGCACCTGGGTCAGCGCCCGGGTGTCGGCGCCGCGACGTTTCTCCGGGGCCGGAGCGGGTGCCTGGGCGGGGGGCTGGGCCGCGGGCTGGGGCTGGGCCGGTGGTGGGCTCTGGCCGGCGGGCTGGGCGGGGGCGGGCGCCTCTTCCTGGGGCGGCGCAGAACTGGCCGACACGGTCAACGCCACCTCTTCATCGGTCAATCATCCGTCAAAAGCGGTCATAGCATCACAAGACATGTGCACTGTGTGCAAGCACCTCATCACCTCGTGTTGAGGTTGAATAATGGCAAGTTGGGGCATAAGTGCACGAAAACCCCCCGCCGTTCCCGGCGGAGGGCCATGATCCGAAACGGGTGGGGCGCTCAGAACTCGTAGTCGGCGATCACCCACGTGGCGAACTCCCGCCACTGTGCGGCGGCCGCCTGGTGGTCCGGGTGCTCCAGGTAGCGCTTCAGCGCGTCCGCGTCCTCCACCGCCGAGTTGATCGCGAAGTCGTGGGCGATGGGGCGGTCCGTGATGTTCCAGCCGCACTCCCAGAAGCGCAGTTCCCCGATCTTGCCGCCGAGCGCGGAGAACGCCTCGGCGCCCGCGACGGCGCGCGGATCGTCGCGCGCCACGCCCTCGTTGAGCTTGAAGAGAACCAGGTGGCGGATCATGGGTACTCCCGGTGGGTCTACTTCGCCCCGTTGGCCAGCCAGGTGAAGAAGTCGCCGACGGCCTTCGCTGCGTCCGATATGCCCTGGAAGACTATCTGGACCCAGTCCGCCGCCCTGGGCGGGTCCGTGATGATCACGTACAGCGCGAAGACCACGAGTGCGTAGACGGCGATCTTCTTGGCGTTCACCGCCACCGGCCTCTCCCCTGGTTGTCCCCTTGGTGCCGGGCGCGAGTGTAACGGTCCGATCGTTTTGTATGACTAGTGGCGCGATGGATGCCGGAATTTTTTCTGCGGCTTCCCGAGGTGGCCCTGGCTGCTGTTCTTGTTCCACACGCCGGTGTTCGGCGCCCTCGTCCGGTACTACGTGGACAAGCACCCCGAGCCGACGGGAACATGACGAAGGGCCCGGTCCAGTGGACCGGGCCCTTCACTTCACAGCGGTAGCGGAGGGATTTGAACCCTCGGTGACTTGCGCCACACTCGCTTTCGAGGCGAGCTCCTTCGGCCGCTCGGACACGCTACCGAGGGAGACCTTACAGCACCGGGGGCCGTGCTCTGAAATCGGTATTCAGGGGCCCGGGGCGGGCCCCTGACCGGCGGCTCAGCGGGCGCGGAAGAACTCCGTGAGCAGCCGGGCGGATTCCCCGGCGAGGACGTCCCCGACGACCTCGGGGCGGTGGTTGAGCCGCCGGTCCCGTACGACGTCCCAGAGGGACCCGGCGGCGCCCGCCTTCTCGTCGCGGGCACCGTAGACGACCCGGTCCACCCGGGCCTGGACCAGGGCGCCGGCGCACATCGTGCAGGGCTCCAGCGTGACGACCAGGGTGCAGCCGGTGAGCCGCCACTCGCCGAGCGCCGCGGCGGCCCGGCGCAGCGCGAGGACCTCGGCGTGCGCGGTGGGGTCGCCGGTGGCCTCGCGTTCGTTGTGACCGGTGGCGAGGACCGTCGTACCGTCCGGGGACAGCACGACGGCGCCGACGGGGACGTCCCCGCCCCGGACGGCCCGACCTGCCTCGTCCAGGGCTAGCCGCATCGCGGCCCGCCAGCGGTCGCGTACCGGGTCGGGGGACCCGGGTGCCTCGTGGTGGAGCGTCAGCGGACGGTCTCCAGGACGTCGGAGGCGCCCAGGGCCTCGGCGATCTCACCGAGCGCGTCCTCGTCGAGGGTGAGCAGCTCCTTGGCGGTCACCCCCAGGTCGTCGAGGATCCCGGGGTCACCCACCGGGCCCGAGGGCACGGCGGAGCCGTCCGAGTCGTCGTCCTCCTCCGGCTCCGGCTCACCGTCCTCGGTGCCGTCGAGGTCGAGGGAGTCCAGGTCGTCGGTCTCGTCCTTGGGTTCCCTTCCGAGCATTTCGTCGGTGAGCAGGAGCTCGCCGTACGAGCTGCGGGCGGCGGCGGCGGCGTTGGAGACGAAGACCCGGGGGTCCTCCTCACCGTCGACGCGCACGACACCGAACCACGCGTCCTCCTGCTCGATGAAGACGAGCACCGTGTCGTCGGCCTCCGAGGCCGATTCCCGGGCCAGATCGGCCAGGTCCGACAGGGTCTCCACATCGTCGAGCTCTGTGTCGCTCGCTTCCCACCCGTCTTCGGTGCGCGCGAGCAGTGCGGCGAAGTACACCGTGACTCTCCCACTGGTCTTAGGCGTGCCGGTTGGGGGTCCCCCCGGCGGAGGTTCTGGGCGGGGAGAGCTGGGCTCCGAGTCCCACCCACTCGGAATCGTGGCAGAAACAAGGCGTTCAGGGGACGTCTTCGGCTCCCTGTGTCCGGCAGTTTTGATCGCACGTATGCAAAGAGCCATCCATGCGTCCGTGAACGCAGTCACCAGCGCACTCGTTGCCGCCACCTGCGGATCGTACGCGGGTTTTCCCGCGGCCCACGCACGGCCTTCCCCGTGCCGGACCGCAACGGACCGCAAGCAGTGGATCTTTGCCCAAGGTTCGGCTTTACGTGTCTTGCGGACTCTTACCGACTCTTTCGGACCTTTGCGGGCTCTTACCGGTTCTCACGGACTCCGGAGGGGTCCGTGGACTCCTGCCGAGTCCTACCAACGGAACGTCCGCATGCGCATCGCGTGTCGCAGCCGGGCCACTTTCGCCCGGCGGGGCTGGACCCGGTCGCGCAGCGCCCGCGCCTCGGCGAGTTCGCGCAGGAACCGGGCCCGGCGGCGGCGCCGCTCGGCCTCGGTCTCGCCCTCCGGGGCGCCGTAGCTACGGTCAGGCTGTCCAGGCAGTTCAGGCACGTCGAATCACCCCACTTCGACACTCCCACTTTCCCCCGGACGGCCGGTTTGATGCCAGGGCCGATGCCTAGGTGGGCCGACGCGGACCTGCGCGGGGGGCGGTCGGGCGCGGTTACTGTTGTGGGCATGCGTCTCCACGTCGTCGACCACCCCCTGGTCGCCCACAAGCTCACCACGCTGCGCGACCAGCGCACCGACTCCGCGACGTTCCGGCGGCTCGCCGACGAACTGGTCACCCTGCTCGCCTACGAGGCGACCCGGGACGTGCGCACCGAGGCCGTCGACATCCGGACCCCGGTGGCCGCCACGACCGGCGTCAAGCTCGCCCGGCCGCGTCCGCTGGTCGTGCCGATCCTGCGGGCCGGGCTCGGCATGCTGGACGGCATGGTGCGGCTGCTGCCGACGGCCGAGGTGGGCTTCCTGGGCATGATCCGCAACGAGGAGACGCTCCAGGCGTCCACGTACGCCTCCCGGATGCCGGAGGACCTCTCCGGGCGTCAGGTGTACGTGCTGGACCCGATGCTGGCCACGGGCGGCACGCTGGTCGCCGCCATCCGTGAGCTCATCAGGAGGGGTGCGGACGACGTCACCGCGGTGGTGCTGCTGGCCGCCCCCGAGGGCGTCGAGGTCATGGAACGCGAACTGGCGGGGACGCCGGTCACGGTGGTGACGGCGGCGGTCGACGACCACCTCAACGAGCACGGCTACATCGTGCCGGGCCTCGGGGACGCGGGCGACCGGCTGTACGGGGCGGCGGAGTAGCCCTCCGGGGCATCGACGCCGGGGCGCCTCGGGACGGGACGGGGCTTCTGCTGCCGGGCGGGGTGATCGGTCGGCGCTTGGTCGGGTGGTCGACCGGGCGCCGGGGCGGGTGCCGGCTGGGCACGGGGTCGGGTGGGCCGACGGCTTCCGTCCGGCTCGGCGGTGCCTGCGGGCCGCGTGATCGGCTGAACCCCGGAGCGCGTCGACGGCTTCCGTGCGGCGCAGCGGTGCTCGGCGGTGGCCGCCGGGCGTTCGCCTGGCCGCCGTGGGTGGCGGAGGCCCAGCCTTCGGCCGGGGGTACCTTCAGCGCCCCCTGATGGGCCTCGGTTGTCGGCGTTTCCCTTGAGCGGCCGGACTCGCTCGCGGGGGCTGCTGCCGGCGTCGGGGTGGCTCAGCAGGTCTTCTTGGTGGCCGCCTTCGGTTGGGGGGCCGTGAGGGCCGTGATCGCCTTGGCGGCCGTCGCCTGCGGGGTGAGGGCCTTGAAGGCGTCGCCGATGATCAGGTCCACCGCGGCGCCCTTGCGGCCCGCCTCCGTGCGCTGGTCGGCCGCCGTCAGCTGGGTGGCCAGGACCGGCAGGGAGGTCTTCAGGGCGGAGGCGGGACCGAGCAGTACCGCCGTCCCCTTGACCTTCGCGTCGAACTTCTGCGGCGCGTTGCCGACGTCGCCGATCCGGAAGCCGCGCTTCTTGAGCGCGTCCGCGGTGTCCTTGGCCAGGCCGGTGCGGGTGGTCGCGTTGTAGACGTTCACCGTGATCTGCGCGGGTTTCGGCAGCGCGGCGGCGGACGCCCCGGCCGCGGGACTCGGGCTCGCGGCGGCCTGCTTGACGCAGTCACCGCCGGAGCCGGCCGCCGAGGCCTTCCCGCCACCGCCCGTGAAGACGTCGATGAGCTGCAGTGTGCCCCAGCCGACCAGGCCGAGCGCGGTGACGGAGGCGACCACGGAGAGGGTCAGCCGGGTACGCCGCCGGCGTGGGCGCATGCGAGGGTATTTGTCCCCTGTGATCCGGTACTGGCCGCCCATGCCGGGGGGAGTCAGCATGCTCATGAGCGCAGCGTAGTGCGCCACGGGTGCGTTGACTAATAGATGATCATCCGACGGTGTGCGGTCCAACCCGAAAGGGGCAACCGGCGCGGAACGGCGGACGGCGAGCGGGCGTACGCCCGGGTGTCAGTCGAGTTCGAGCACGCGCGCGTGCAGTACCTGCCGCTGCTGGAGGGCGGCGCGGACCGCGCGGTGCAGTCCGTCCTCCAGGTACAGGTCGCCCTGCCACTTCACGACGTGCGCGAAGAGGTCGCCGTAGAACGTCGAGTCCTCGGCGAGGAGGGTCTCCAGGTCGAGCTGGCCCTTGGTCGTCACGAGCTGATCGAGGCGGACCGGGCGCGGTGCGACGTCCGCCCACTGCCGGGTGCTCTCCCGGCCGTGGTCGGGGTACGGCCGGCCGTTTCCGATGCGCTTGAAGATCACACGGAAAGCCTACCGGTCCTGACGTTCCGGGCGCAGCCATGGCGACCGAGTGCGACGCTGGAAAAGACGTTGTAAAGGTCATCAAAAAGGCAAAACGGGAAGTGGGGGTCCGATGACGAGTGCCGCCGAACCCGCGGGAACGGCAGGAGCCGGCGCCCCGACCCCTGCCGCGGTCGCCGCGATCGCCTCCGGGTACGCCTTCACCGGCCCGGCGCTGGACCTCGGCGCCCTCCTCTGGGACGGGAGGTGCCGTCCCGACGTCCCGGTCCGCATCCCGCTCCCCATGCTGAACCGGCACGGCCTGGTCGCGGGTGCCACCGGTACCGGCAAGACCAAGACCCTCCAGCTGATCGCCGAGCAGCTCTCGGCGCAGGGCGTCCCGGTGTTCCTCGCGGACGTCAAGGGCGACCTGTCCGGTATCGCCCGCCCCGGGCAGAGCGGCGCGAGAGTGCTGGGCAGGGCGGCCGAGGTGGGCCAGCGGTGGACGGCGGCCGGTTTCCCGGCGGAGTTCCTCGCGCTGGGCGGCCAGGGCCACGGCGTCCCCGTCCGCGCCACGATCACCAGCTTCGGCCCGCTGCTCCTCGCCAAGATCCTTCAGCTCAACCCGACCCAGGAGCAGTCCCTCGGCCTGATCTTCCACTACGCCGACACCAAGGGCCTGGAGCTGATCGACCTCAAGGACCTGCGCGCGGTGGTCGCCTTCCTCATCTCCGACGAGGGCAGAGCCGAGCTGCGGAACCTCGGCGGTCTCTCGACGGCCACGGCGGGCGTGATCCTCCGTTCCCTGACCGCCTTCGAGGCGCAGGGCATGACGGACTTCTTCGGCGAGCCGGAGTTCGACACGGCCGACCTCCTGCGGACGGCACCGGACGGCCGCGGCGTCGTCTCGGTCCTCGAACTCCCCGCGGTCCAGGACAAACCCCTGCTCTTCTCCACGTTCCTGATGTGGCTGCTGGCCGACCTCTTCCACGACCTCCCGGAGATCGGCGACGCCGACAAGCCGAGGCTGGTCTTCTTCCTCGACGAGGCGCACCTGCTCTTCGACGACGCGTCGAAGGCGTTCCTCGAATCGATCACCCGGACCGTGCGCCTGATTCGCTCGAAAGGGGTCGGCGTCTTCTTCGTCACGCAGACCCCGAAGGACGTACCGTCCGACGTCCTCGCCCAGCTGGGCAACCGTGTCCAGCACGCGCTCAGGGCGTTCACCCCCGAGGACCAGAAGGCGCTGAAGGCGACCGTGGGGACCTTCCCGAGGTCGCCGTACGATCTCGCGGAACTCCTCACCGGGCTCGGCACCGGCGAGGCCGTGGTCACCGTGCTCAGCGAGAACGGCGCCCCGACCCCGGTCGCGGCGACCCGGTTGCGGGCCCCCGAGTCCCTGATGGGCCCCGTCGACGCTGCCGACCTGGACACCGCGGCCCGGACGTCCGCCCTGCACGGACGTTATGCACAGGCTGTGGACCGCGAGTCGGCATACGAGAAGCTCCAGCCGGCCACGGCCCCGGCCGCGCCCCCGGCGGCCGGGTCGAAGCCCGCGGCCCACGGGGAAGAGCCCTCGCTCGTCGAACAGGTCGTGGCGAGCGGGATGTTCAGGTCCCTCGCGCGTTCGGTGGGGACCCAGCTCGGCCGGGAGATCACCCGCTCCCTCTTCGGTACGGCCCGCAGGCGCAGGTGAGCCGGGTCGCCCGGTGCGGACGACCCGGCTCCGTCCCGAGGGCTCAGCCGAGCTTCTGCTCCCGGGGCCGCGGCCTGGGCGGCTCGGCCGCCTTCTCCTGGGGCTTCGGCGTGCTGCGGACGGCCTCGGCGCGCAGCAGGGCGCGCAGGACCGCGTACGGGTCTGAGGGCATGACGGTGTTCCTTGCGTTGAGCGGACCGACCTGACGGGGGGAGCGGGGTGCGGGGTCGGTCAGCAGCGCAGGACCACGGTGCGCAGCAGGGGGGTGGCGTACGGCGGACGCGGGGCGGCCGGGCAGGAGGGCCGCCGGTCCTGGTCGGCCGGGTCGCCGGGCCCCGCGGCCGGGAGCGGCGCGGGGCGTTCGGGTACGTCGGCGCGGTGGACGGCGCGGGCGGGTGGCCGCAACGGGGCGTCGGGCACGTCGTGCTCGGCGGTCCCGGCCGCGGCGGCGGTGGCCGGGGCGGTCGCAGCGAGGGCCGCCGTGGGGACGCCGGCCAGCAGCAGGGCGAGCAGCAGCGCCACGACCGCCCGCAGCCGGGCGGGGCCGGGCCGCGGGCGGCCGTGCACGGGACCGCTGCTCATGGTGGTCATCTCCCCGCGCCGTGGGCGGTGTTCATCGCGTCGGCGGCAGAACCGCTCGCTCGGCGTACCTGCGAGGCGCGGCGTTGACGCGGTTCACACGGTGCGCGGGATGTGCCTGGCGCGGCCGCGCAGGCCGAACGAGGAGACGATCTCGACGATGCCGACCACCACCAGCCAGATACCGGCGACCAGGGTCAGTACGGCGACCGACTTGAACGGGGACACGATCAGCACGATGCCGGCGATGAAGGTGACGATCCCGAGGAAGATCATCCAGCTGCGGGCCGGCATCGCCGGGTCGTGCACGGCGGCGATCGTCTGGGTGATGCCGCGGATCAGCCAGCCGATCCCGATCCACAGGGCGAGCAGCAGGACCGACTCCAGCGGGCCGCGGAAGCAGAACAGGCCCAGCAGGATCGACAGCGCGCCGCTGATGAAGGCCAGCACGCGCAGGGAGGTCGTCTTGTGCGTGCCGAAGGCGGCGACGAGCTGGAAGATGCCGCTGACCAGCAGGTAGACACCGAAGAGCACACCGGCGACCAGCAGGGACGCGCCGGGCCACACCAGGACCAGGATGCCGAGGATCAGCGAGGCGATCCCGGTGACCAGGACGGTCTGCCAGGCGGCCTGGGCGAGTGCGTGCAACGGCCCTTCGAACGGTGGTTCGGCCTCATGCCGCCCGACACCGGAGGCATGCGCCTTGCGGTCGTCGGGGGCGGGCCCGGTGCTGTGGGGCTCGGTCATGCATCAAGGGGAGCCCCGACCATCCCCCACCGCCACCGGAAAGAGCCCAACCGGGTGACGAACCCGTGCACATCCCCACTCCGACGACCGCACCCACCTGAAGGGGAGCGGTTGCCGCACCCACCGACGCCCCGTCACCCACCTTCTGCGCCGCCCCCTTTCGCCCCCTTCGCCACCGCCTTCATCTCCTGCTTGTGCGCCCGCACCTTCGCGAGCGACTCCGGCCCGGTGATGTCGGCCACCGACCGGAACGCCGACGCCTCCCCGTACACCCCCGCCGCCTCCCGCCACCCCTTCGGCCGCACCCCCAACTGCTTCCCCAGCAGCGCGAGGAAGATCTGAGCCTTCTGCTTCCCGAACCCGGGCAGGTCCTGGAGCCGCTTCGACAACTCCGCCCCGCCGTCGACGTCGCGCCAGATGCCCTCGGCGTCCCCGTCGTAGTGCTCGACCAGGTACTGGCACAGTTGCTGGATCCGCTTCGCCATGGACCCGGGATAGCGATGCACCGCGGGCTTCTCGGAGAGCAGCGCGGCGAACGCCTCCGGGTCCTGTGCGGCGATCTCGTGCGCGTCCAGATCCTCGGTGCCCATGCGCCGGGCGATCGTCGTCGGCCCCTTGAACGCCCACTCCATCGGCACCTGCTGGTCCAGCAGCATGCCGACGAGCGCGGCGAGCCTGCTGCGGCTGAGGAGTTCGTCGGCCTCGGCGTCCTGGGCGAGACGCAGGGCGGGGGCGGCGGCGTCGGCATTGGCGTCCATGGCTCGATGATCCCGCGCCCGGCCCCGGCCCGCACTCCACCCCTCACGTACGATTCCCCCGTCGGGAACATTAGGTAAGGCTAACCTCAGGCAAAGGGTGTCGCAGGGTGACCACAGAGACGTACCGCGACCCCTGGGGAATCCCGCATCTGCGCGCGGACAACGCCCGCGAACTCGCCCGCGCCCAGGGCCGGGTCACCGCCCACGACCGGGCCTGGCAGCTGGAGACGGAACGGCACCGGGCCCAGGGCACGTCGGCGTCCTTCCTCGGCGCCCAGGCCGTCGCCTGGGACGTCCTCGCCCGCCGCGCCCGTCTCGCGGACACCGCGAGACGCTGCTTCGAGGCGCTGGAGAGACGGGACCCGGAGACGGCGGAGTGGGTGCGGTCGTACACGACCGGCGTGAACGAGGGTCTGCCGGCCGGCGCCGCCCGCACCCCCGAGTTCGCCCGCACCGGCCTGGCCCCCGGCACCTGGGAGCCCTGGCACCCGCTCGCCGTCTGGCTGGCCGCCCACATCCTGTTCGCCGGTTTTCCCGCCAAGCTCTGGCGCGAGGAGGCGATACGGCACCTGGGCCCGGAGGCGGTCCCGCTCTTCGCCACGGACGGGCCGGGCACCGCGGGCAGCAACGGCTGGCTGCTGGCGGGCGACCGCACCACCACGGGGAAGGCGCTGATCGCGGGCGATCCCCACCGCTTCATCGAGGCCCCCGGCGTCTACCAGCAGATCCGTCTCTCCTGCCCGGAGTTCGACGTCGTCGGCCTGGCCGTCCCCGGCGTCCCCGGCATCGCCCACTTCGCGCACACCGGCACGGTCGCCTGGGCCATCACCCACGCGATGGCCGACTACCAGGACCTCTACCGGGAGCGCCTGCGCCGGACGGAGACCGGGGTGGCGGCGCTGGGCCCGGACGGCACCTGGAGCCCGGCCCACCGGCACACGGAGACGGTGCCGGTGGCAGGACGGCCCCCGCTCGAGATCGAGGTGATCGAAACACCCCGCGGCCCCCTGATCACCCCCCTGCCCCCGACCTTTGCCCACCGACCGTCAGCCGCCGACACCACCGAGCCCCCCGAAGGCGAAGCCGAGGCGCTGGCCCTGCGCTACCCGCCCCGCGTCACCCACGACCTCGGTTTCACCGCCCTCCTCCCCCTCCTGCGCGCCCGCGGCGTGGCCGACGTCGACCGCGCCCTCGACGCCTGGGCCGAGCCCGTGAACGTCGTCCACGCCGCCGACACCGCCGGAGGCACCCTGCACCGCGTCGCCGGCCGCGTCCCCGTCCGCTCCCGCACCAACCGCACCCGTCTCGCCCCCGCCTGGCTCCCCGGCCACGCGTGGCAGGGCTGGCACGAGATGCCGTACGGCGAACTCGTCGACGGTGCCGCCGTGATGGCGAACCAGCGCGGCCCCGCCGCCCCCCTCGGTGTCGAGTTCGCCCCGTCCCACCGCGCCGACCGCATCCGCGCCCTCCTCGACGGGCGCCGCACCTGGTCCGCCGCCGACCTGCCCGCGATCCACATGGACACCCACCTCGCCTCCGCCGCCCCCCTCCTGAACCGCCTCGCCGCGCTCGACCACCTCACCCCCGAGGCCGCCGGACTCCGCGACCGCCTGCTCGCCTGGGACCGCCGGATGGACGCCGACAGCACCGCCGCCGCCGGCCACGCGGCCGTACGCTCCGCCGTCGTACGGCACCTCGCCGCCCACCCCGCCTTCGCCGCCCTCACCGAACCCCCGCCCCTCGCCTGCCCGGAACCCCTGCTCCCCTGGCTCGCCCTCACCCCGCGTATCGCCTTCGCCCTCGAACACCTCCTCGACGCGGAGGAGTTGTACGGCATCGACCGCCCCGCCGTCGTACGCGCCGCGCTCGAGGAAGTCGCCGCGAACCGGCCCGCCGGCACCTGGGGCGACACCCACCGCCTCGCCCCCTGGCAGGCGCTGCCCGGGCAGCCGTACGAGGGTCCCGCGCTCTCCGGCGACCACGACTGCGTGCTGTGCACCTCCGCCGTCCCCGGCGTCACCGACCTCTCGGCGCGCGGCCCGGCCGCCCGGTACGTGTGGGACCTGGCCCGCCGCGACGACAGCCTCTGGGTGGTCCCGTTCGGCGCGGACGGCGTCCCCGGCGCGAACCACCACACCGACCAACTCCCCCTGTGGCTGAAGGGCGACCTGGTCCCGGTCGTCACCGACTGGGACCACCTGGAACTGGTGGACCTCACCGACACGGAGGAGACCGATGCCTGAGCAGCCCCCCTTCGAACACACCGTCCCCGGCTTCGGCACCGTGCGCCTGCGCCCCCTCGACCCGGAACGCGACGCGGACACCGTGCACTCCTGGGTGGCCGAGGAACGCGCCGCCTTCTGGGGCATGACCGGCCTCACCCGCGACCAGGTCGCCGGGATCTACACCCATATGGCAGGCCTCGACACCCACCACGCCCACCTCGCCGAGAAGGACGGCGCCCCGGTCGCGCTCCTCCAGACGTACGAGCCGGAGGCGGACCGGGTGAGCGAGTGCTACGACGCCCGCCCCGGCGACATCGGCGTGCACGTCCTGCTCGCCCCGGCCGGACCCCAAGGCCCCCGCCCCGGCTGGACGCGGTCCCTGCTCCACGTCTTCACCGAGTACGTCTTCGGTGCCCTGGACCGCCGCCGGATCGTCGTGGACCCGGACGTCCGCAACGAGAAGGCGATCGCCCGCTTCCGGAGCCAGGGCTTCCGGCTCGGCCCGGCCGTCGTACTGCCCGAGACCGACCTCCCGGACGTGTACCTGCCCGAGAAGCGCGCCCGACTGGCGTTCCTCACCCGGGCGGCGGCCGTCCCGGACGACCCGCGGTGACGCGGGGTGCCGAGCGAGACGGGTACCGAGCGAGATGAGTGCCGAGCGCTTCCCATCCGTATCACCGAAGAACACGTGTTTCCGAACTCGGAGCGGGTGAAGTGCGCGAACACCACCACGACCGACGGCGCCCGACCGCCCACCGCAGGGCGACCCCCCACCGGCCGGCCCCCCGCAGAGCGGCCCTGCGGACGGCCGCCCTCCTGGGCACCCTCCTCACCGCCCTGTTCCTGGCCTCCGCCGCCCCCGCCTCCGCCCACGCCGCCCTGCGCGGCAGCGACCCCGCCGACGGCGCCGTACTCAAGTCGGCCCCCGGCTCGGTCACCCTGACGTTCACCGAGTCCGTCGGCCTGCTCGACGACTCGTTCCGGGTGTACGACCCCACCAACCACCGGGTGACCACCGGCGACGCCGAACACGGCCCCGCCGGCTCGGACACCGCCCGGATCACCTTCCCGAAGAAGCTCGGCACCGGCACGTTCACCGTGGCGTGGCGGGTCGTGTCGGCGGACAGCCACCCGGTCTCCGGTGCCCTCACCTTCTCCGTGGGCGAACCGTCGGCGACCGTCGCGGCCGTCCCCACCGGCCCGGTCGAGAACCCGGTCACCGAAGGCCTCTACAACATCGGCCGTTACCTTGCGTACCTCGCCGTGGCGCTGCTGATCGGCGCGGCCGCCTTCGTCGCCCTGTGCCGCCCGCCGGACCCGGCGCCGCTGCGGAAACCGGTCCGGACGGCCTGGTGGGTCCTGCTGGGGGCCAGCCTCTTCCTGCTGGTCCTCCGCTCCTCGTACGAGGAGGGCACCTCCCCGGTGACCGCCCTCGACCTGTCCGCCCTCGCCAAGTCGGCGGCGGGCCGCCCGGGACTGGCCCTGCTGACCAGGGTCGCGCTCCTTGCGGTCGTCGCGGGCCTCCACCTGTTCCTCGGCCGCCGGGGCGCGGACCGGTCGCGTCCGTTCCGTCCGACCCGCCCCTTCCTGGCCGCGGGCACCGCCCTCGCCGTCGCCCTGGCGCTGACCTGGGCGGCGGCGGAGCACGCCTCGGCCGGTATCCAGGTCCCCCTGGCGATGACCTCCACGGTCCTGCACCTGCTGGCGATGGCGCTGTGGCTGGGCGGTCTCACGGCCCTCCTCATCACCCTCCAGCGGGGCAGCGCCCCGCTGCCCGCCGCCGTCGTGACCCGTTTCTCGCGGGTGGCCTTCGTCTCGGTGGCGGTCCTCGTCGTCACCGGCGTCTACCAGTCCTGGCGGGGCCTCGGCTCCTGGCAGGCGCTCACCGACACGACGTACGGCAGGCTGCTGCTCCTCAAACTCGCCGCCGTCACCCTGCTGCTGGGGGCGGCCTCCCAGTCCCGCCGCTGGACGGCGAAGCTGGCGGCGGCCCGGACCACGACGCCGGCCCGCGCCCGGGTCCTGGAGACGGTCGGCGCCCCGGCGGCACGGTCAGCCGAAGCCCCGTCGTCCGAACCCTCTTCGTCCGAAGTCCTGCCGTCCGGAGTCCTGTCGTCCGGGGTCTCGTCGCCCGAACTCTCGTCGTCCGGAGTCCTCTCGTCCGAACCTTCGTCGTCCGAACCTTCGTCGTCCGAGCCCCCGGCGGCCGGGTCGTCGCCGGCGGAGGCGGTCACGTCCGAAGCACGGCGGTCCGTCGCGGACACGTCCGAGGGGCGGCCCCTCGCGTCCGGCTCCGACCTCCGCGCCGCCCTGCGCCGCTCGGTCCTGGCCGAGGTCGGCGTCGGGGTCCTGGTCCTGGTCCTCACCACGATCCTCACCGGCACCCTGCCCGGCCGGGCGGCGGCCGAGGCGGGCACGGCGTCGGGTGCGGTCGGTATCCCCGCGGCGGCCGTCGCCATGGTCCCCTTCGACGTGGGCACCCCGAACGGCCACGGCAAGGTGCAGATCACCCTGGACCCGGGCCGGGTCGGCAAGAACTCCGTGGAGGCGGTCGTCTTCGGCCCCGACGGCGGTATCTCCACCGTCCCCGAACTGCGCCTCTCCTTCACCCTCGCCGCCCAGAAGATCGGCCCGCTGCCCGCGGCCCTGGCGGACCGGGGCGGCTACTGGGCCACCAACGCCGTCAGCATCCCCATCGCGGGCGAGTGGACGATGAACGTGACCGTACGGATCTCGGACCTGGACCAGGTGACCGTGACGAAGAAGATCAGGATCGCGGCGTAGCACAGTCAGGTATGAGGGCAGCGTCGGAGGGCAGCGCGTATCCCTCGACCCTGCGCCGCCTGACCGAGCGGCCGTGCGGCAGGACCAGTTCCACCGCCTCACCGGGCAGGAACACCGCCGCCCAGCCTGCGCCGAGCGGGCGGAGCTTCTGAACGGTGCTGTACGCCGGTGAATGCAACCAGAACTGCAACCACGGAAGCGGGGCGGCGTGAGTGTGTCCAGCTTCTGCTCATGGCTCCTGGTCGGCGGGGAATCGCCTCCCTACTCCCCGTTCTGCGACCAGGCTGAGGTGAGCGCGGTGACCGGGTCACTGTCGGCTGGTGCCGCGGGCCACCATTCGCCGTCGTCGTCCTGGAGGTAGGGGTACCAGCGGGCATCGGGGCCCAGACGCAGCTGGATGCCGTGGTGGGTGAGGGTGAGGCGGTTGCGCCAGGCTCTGAGGTGTGCGGGGGAGTCGGTCATCTCGGCGAGGGCCGCGTCCAGGGCGGCGCGGGTGGTCTTCATCACCGTCGGGTCGGGGGTGTACGGCTGTTCGGCGACGGTGATGCCCGTGGGACCGCCGTGGCGCCAGGCGCGGGTGAGGCGGGCGAAGGCCGTGGGGTTGGTGCCGGAGTTCTGGATCAGGTGGTGGAACCACTCGAGTCCGGGGTCGCTCGCGGCGATGCGGACGGCGTCTTGGTGCTGAGTCAGGTGCAGGTCGGTGGTGTCGCCCGCGATGAGCCGGGCGGCGCGCGCGGCGGCGTCGGCCATGAGGCGTTCCAGGTCCGCGGCGGCCAGGCCGCTGCCGGTTGGCGGGGCGACGGGCAGTGCCGTGGTGTGGGCGGCGGGTTCCGGGAGTTCGGGCAGTTCGGGGGGTTCTTCGGCCCAGTGGGCGTACGCGGCGGCGGCCGGGATGCCGGCCTGCGCCGGTGCGGCGGCGGTCTCCTGTGCTGCCGTACGGAGTGCGCGCAGCCGGGCGAAGACCTCCTCGCGACCGCGGCCGCGCAGCGCGAAGAGCACGAACGGGTCGGTGTCGATGGTGGCGGCGATGGCGTAGCAGAGCGCGGCGGCGTGCTTGCAGGGGTATCCCCAGTCGGGGCAGGAGCACTCCGGATCGAGCTCGGTGGGCAGTGGGAGCAGTGGGACGCCTGCGTGCCGGGCGTCGTCGACGAGTTCGGCGGGCATCTCGTCGTCGAGAAGTGCCGCGAGATGCCCGGCGCGGGCCGCGATCGTGTCGAGCAGGGTGTCCCACTGGAGGTCGGTGAGGACAGGCAGGTGGACTGAGGAGCGGTATGGGCGCGGGCGGCTGCCCTGAACAGCGGCTTTGACCTGGCCCGGAGCGATGGTGACCGGGCCGACCATGCCTTTGCGGGCGTAGGTGCGTCCGCGCGCGAGCCGTCCGGCGTCCAGGGTGGAGTCCTCCAGGGCGGCCACCCATGCCTGCCCCCACCAGGTCGCGGCGAAGGCTCGCCTGCCGCGGGCGGGCCCACGGCGCGGGCCGGGGACAGCGGGGCTCATGACTGCCTTCCCAAGGCGACGAGTTCGGCGAGTTCGGCGTCGGACAGTTCGGTGAGGGCTGCCTCGCCGGAGCCGACGACGGCGTCGGCGAGGGCGCGCTTGGCTTCGAGCAGCTTCGCCACCTTGTCCTCCACGGTTCCCTCCGCGAGGAGCTTGTGCACCTGGACGGGTTTGTCCTGGCCGATGCGGTAGGCGCGGTCGGTGGCCTGGTCCTCGACGGCCGGGTTCCACCAGCGGTCGTAGTGCACGACGTGAGTGGCGCGGGTGAGGTTGAGTCCGGTGCCGGCCGCCTTCAACGACAGCAGGAACACCGGCACGTCACCGCCCTGGAAGCGGTCCACCATCTCCTCGCGCCGCGCGACGGGGGTGCCACCGTGCAGGAAGAGAGCGGGGACGCCGCGCTCGGCGAGATGCTTCTCCAGCAGCGCCGCCATCTGTTTGTACTGCGTGAAGACCAGCACGGATTCGCCTTCGGCGGTGATGGTGTCGAGAAGTTCGTCGAGCAGGTCGAGCTTGCCGGAGCGGCCCCGTAGGGGAGCGGACTGGCGCAGGCTGTGCTCTTTCAAATACTGGGCGGGGTGGTTGCAGATCTGCTTCAGGGCGGTGAGCAGCTTGAGTACCAGACCGCGCCGGGCGATGCCCTCCGACTCCGCGATCTTCGCCATGGTCTCGCGGACCTGTGCCTCGTACAGGCTGGTCTGCTCGGCCGTCAGCGGGACGACGTGGTCGGTCTCGGTCTTGGGCGGCAGTTCGGGCGCGATGCCGGGGTCGGACTTCTTGCGGCGCAACAGGAAGGGACGTACGAGACGGGACAGACGCTCGGCTGCCTCGGGATCCTCGCCCGTCTCGATGGCGCGGGCATGACGGTCACGGAAGGCGGTGAGTGTGCCGAGGAGCCCGGGGGTGGTCCAGTCGAGCAGTGCCCACAGCTCGGAGAGGTTGTTCTCCACGGGGGTGCCGGTGAGAGCGACGCGGGCGCGGGCCGGCAGGGCGCGCAGTTCGCGGGCGGTGACGGCGTAGGGGTTCTTGACGTGCTGGGCCTCGTCGGCGGCCACCAGCGACCAGGCCGTCTCGGCGAGCACTTCGCGGTCGCGGCGCAGCACCCCGTAGGTGACCAGGACGATCTCGTCGGCGGCCAGGTCCGCCAGGTGGCGGTCGCCGCCGTGGTAGCGGCGTACGGGGGTGGACGGTGCGAATCTGGCGGCCTCGCGCTGCCAGTTGCCGAGCAGGGAGGCCGGGCAGACGACAAGGGTGGGGCCCGCGGTGGTGGGGTCGCTCTGCCGGTGCAGGTGCAGAGCGAGCAAGGTGATGGTCTTGCCCAGGCCCATGTCGTCGGCGAGACAGCCGCCGAGGCCGAGTGCGCACATCTCGGCCAGCCAGGCCAGGCCCCGCTTCTGGTACTCGCGCAACGTGGCCTTGAGGGCGGCGGGTTGGGGCACGGGGGTGCGGGACTCGGGGTCGCGGATACGAGCGACCAGGTCGCTGAGCGCACCGACCGCCGCACAGGGGACCCGGTCACCGTCCCTCCCCCAGCCTCCGGCCGGGGGGACCCCCATCTCGCTTCGCTCGGCCTCGCCGGTCAGCGCCGCGCGCAACGCCTCCATGAGAGTGAGCGGTTCCATCCGTCGGTGCTTGGCGCGGGCCACCAGCTTCGGGTCGGCGAGCACCCACTGGTCGCGAAGCCGGACGAGGGGACGGCGTGACTCTGCGAGGGCATCCATCTCGGCCTCGGTGAGCGGCTCTCCGCCGAAGGAGACCTGCCACCGGAATTCGAGGAGGGCCTCGGTGTCCAGCAGGCCACCCGTGGTGGAACCGGGGGCGGTGCGTTGCCCGATCTCCGCGGTCGCGGTGAGAGCCTTGACCAGTTCGCGCGGCCAGTGCACGTCGAAACCGGCCGCGCGCAGCGCGTCCGTGGCGTCCCCAAGGAGTTCGAAGGCTTCGTCGTCTGTCAACCGGAGCTGATCGGGAGCGGCATCGTCGAGCAGCCTCCGCAGCGGGGGCCAGGCGCGGGCGCCGCGACGCAGGGCGAGCAGAGTCTCGGTCTCGGCGCGCGGGCCGAGCAGCCGCTGCACTTCGGTCGGCTCGCTCCACAGCCGTGCGGCCTCGATGACGAGCGTCGGGTCCGCCGCGGTGTGCAGTTGCAGGACGGCCCGGAACTGCCGTCGGCGTCCTTCGGGTACGTCGACGCGCAGGGAGACACCGACCTCGGCGGTGAGCGCCGCCTGGGTTTCCTCGGCCCACTCACGCAAGGTGGGCACGGCACGGGCCTCGCGCCAGGCGTACGGCAGCGCTCCCATGGCGAGCGGCGTGGCCGGCGTACGGACCAGATCATCGGCGACCGCGTCGCAGAACTGGCGTACCAGCGCGGCCGGTTCGGTGATCCGTACGGGCGCAGGGCCTGGCTCGGGCAGGCAGTGGGCGTGTGGCGGGAAGGCGGCGGCCAGGGCGTCCAGCGTCTGGCGCTGGGCGGCGGTAAATGGACCCACCTGCCAGGTGTCGTAACCGGCAGGGGTGAGGGCCGGGTGGAGGCGGCCGTCGGCGAGCAGCCGCAGCGCGAAGCGAGTGGCGGCCTGCCAGGCGGCACCGGAGGGATGCGTCGGCTCCGCATCGACCAGGGCGGAGACAGCGACGGCGACGGGCAGCGCGTATCCCTCGACCCTGCGCCGCCTGACCGAGCGGCCGTGCGGCAGGACCAGCTCCACCGCCTCGGTCTCAAGGCCGGCGGGCGCCATACTGTCTCCGGCCGCCGCCCCGGTCGGCTTCCACAGCAGCAGCCGCCCAAGGCGGGCGGGCTCACCGGGCAGGAACACCGTCGCCCAGCCGACGCCGAGCAGCTCCCTCACGAAGGCGGACGTTTCCTGCCGGGCCAGCGGCGGTGCGCCCCTCGCACCTGTACTCGGCTCTCGTACGACGACTCGTGCCACTCTCTTCCGCCCTGTCGCTCGCCGGACCCTCCCCTGGGCCGCTCACTACCGAACCCCACCAGGCAACGTCACACGCTGGCAACCGCGGGCCTCTGCTTGACTGCTGGCGACGGTGCTACGGCGGATGTGCCGCTGCTGAACACACCGGTCCTCAACCGTACGGTGCGGCGCTACGGTGAGGCTGGAGGCGTTGATCGAAGAGGCCACCGTCGACGCCTACGGCGAGGATGAGCAGCTCACCGGCTTCTTCACGATGATCGAGGAAAGCCTTGCCGTGCCGTTCACCACGACTGTTCTCGGCGTCGAGGTGAGCGTGGTCGGTGTCGATCTTGCCGAGGAGGACGGGCGCGTGGTCGCACGCTGCGCCCGGGGGTCGGTCCGACAGGACATCGGAATTTTTGACCTGCGGCTGCCGAAACCTGCCCCCGAGGGCTCACGATGGATCGAGGCATACCGCTACTGGACCCGCTGAACCGGCGCGTCGCACAACTGCCCAGCTGAGCCCGTGCTTGAACGGGCAGTCGCCCCGACTGCCGCTGACCGGACCGACTGCGGGAAACAGAAAGCACGTGGCGCGCATACCGCAGTATGCTTACTGGTATGGCTGACACCACACGCATCACGGTGACGCTCCCCACCGAGCAGGTGGCGGAGCTGAAGAAGATCACGGACAACATCTCCGGCTACGTGGCCGAAGCGGTCGCCAGGCAGATCCGGCACCAGCTCCTGGGGGCCGACCTGCGCAGCCACACAGACGAGCACGGGGCCTTCAGTGAGGAAGAGCTGGCCGCGGCGCGGGCGCGGATCTTCGGTACGACGCAGGCCGCCGGCGGCGCGAGCGCCGCGTGAGCGGGCACATGGAGACCGTCGTCCTGGACAGCGAAGGGTTGTCGGCCTGGCTGGCGCAGGACCGGAAGGTTCTGGCGATGTTCCAGGTGTTCCACGACATGGGAGCGGACCTTGTCGTCAGCGCCAACACCATCGTGGAGGTGAGTCACGCCAGGGTGAACCTGCCCCGACTGCAATGGGCGCTCTCCCGGGTCAAGGTGGAGCCGGTCACGGAGGCGGCGGCCAAGGCGGCGGCACAACTGCTCAAGGGCGCCGGTCTGCACGGACACAAGTACGCGATCGACGCCACCGTCGCCGAAGCGGCCTTGCGCCAGCCTGGCCCGGTCGCCGTCCTCACGTCGGATGTCGATGACATGACCCGGCTGTGCGGCAGCAAGGTCCGGATGATCGGGCTATGACCGCGACATCGTCCCGGGACCATGGACAGATCTGCGTGAATCCGCCGAGAACCAGAGTCGCCGCAGATCGGCCCGCGAAGAGCCCATGAGGGTCGGTGTGGGGCACTACCGGTTGCTGGGGTTGCTGTACTTCGCTGCTGTACCGCAACCTTCGGGCCTCATCCCCTCGACTTGTCGGCCGCTGAGGTTCGGCGTTGATCGCCACCGTTCGTGCTTGTTGGTATCAGACGCTGATGTCAGCAAACCAGGGCGCCTTGACAACTGAGCGGAGGCTCCGACCGTGTCATGTGTGTGACCGCCCGTAGGGGCAGGGCGTACGAAGTGGCCGCAGTAAGTTTCACCCGGCAGGATCAATGCCATGGACTATCGACATGCCGTTGCGGCCGATGCCCCGGCTATGGCTGAACTTTTCGCGGCCAATCACTACGACGCGCTCACGGAGCAGGAGCGTGCGAAGCAGGGCTTCGTGCAGGGTGGCTTCGATGCCGACACACTGCGCTCGATGGCTGAGGACGGGAGCCTGCTCGTCGCGGACGATGACGGGCGCCTGGCTGGCCTGCTCGGGCTGGCCTCCCCGGGGAACATGCCCAGTCCGCCCCCGCCGGTCCAGGCACTGCTGGATGCGCAGGATTCGCTGGAGTGGCAAGGACGCCCGCTCCGTTCCACACCCTTCCTGCTCTACGGGCCCGTGGTGGTCGCCGCCGTCTACCGCGGGAAGGGAGTGGCCCGGGAACTGTTCAATGCGGCACTTCAGGCAGCCTCAGGACGAGCCGATGTGATGGTCGCCTTCATCGAACTGGCCAACCAGGCGTCGTGGAGAGTCCACGTGGACGGTTTCGGCATGGCCCCGCTGGGAGAGTTCACCATTGGCGATCGTGCCTACGGTGTCGTCGGTGCATCCACCCGACCGGCTGCGACGCCTGGCACCTGAGCAACCCACCACTACCCCCAGCTCCCATCCCGTACGCCATCGCCCCACACACCGTGGAGCGGGCGTGGTCCATGGCGTCCAGGTGGGGCGCGCCACTGTGGCTCAGCCAGTCGCGGCAACTCGTCTACCAGCCACGATGGATAGTAGGTCGCCTTGCAGCCTGAACACCTGGAAAGCCTGTACCGCCGTATGCAGGCGAACGGAGAACGCAAAGCTGGTACGGCTCACCAGGCCCACCGCACCGCCCGGACCGCGCTGGGGGAAGCGGTACGGCGCGGCTACGCGGCGAAGAACGCTGCCGCGCTGGCGAAGCCGCCCCGGATGGAAGAGGACGAATCCGAGGTTGAGCCGTACTCCGTGGAAGAGGTTCGGTGCCTGCTGCTCGAAACCAGCAAGCGCCGGAACAGCGCCCGGTGGATGCTGGCGCTGGCGCTCGGACTGAGGCAGGGCGAGACGCTTGGATTGCGCTGGGCCGATGTCGACCTGGCCAATGAGTGCCGGGCCCGCTGGTCACCATGCTCCGTGCCCACCGTGAGACGCAGAAGCGCGAGCGTAAGGCAGCTGGTGAGCTGTGGACCGAGTCGGACTGCGTGTTCACCAAGCCGCTGGGTGGACCGCTGAGCCCGAACACGGACTATCACGACTGGAAGCGGCTCCTGGAAGACGCGGGGGTGCGAAACGGCCGGCTGCACGACGCTCGGCACACCGCCGCCACCGTGCTCATGCTGCTCCGAGTCCCGGACCGGGTCATCGGCCAGATCATGGGGTGGGAGCCGGGCACCTCCGCGAGCATGCGGGCGCGGTACCTGCACGTGCCGGACGCCATGCTCCAAGGACGTGGCCCGGAAGATCGCCGAAGCGATCTGGGGAGCCCCGGAGACACCCGCTGTGGACAAAAACCAGGACCACGGGGTCTGAGGACAACGTCGAAGGGCCCCCTGTTTCCAGGGGGCCCTTCGACATCGTGCCCGGTGAGGCACTGGCGGAGGATACGAGATTCGAA